>JAUPLJ010000034.1 GCA_030837425.1 Patescibacteria group bacterium | reverse complement strand
ACTTCTTCTATCTTTTCTAAATTAAATTCATCTTTTAATTCTTTTTTTTCTTGATAAATTTCAGCTTCTTTAATGCATTCAGTAAAAATTCTAACAATATTTTTTGCATGCTCTCTTTTTGCAAGCATAGGAAATACTCCACCAAATTCTCTATGGATATTTATTTGAGATAATACATGGTTTGATAAGACGTTGAATTTAATCTCTTCTTTCTGGCTCTTTTCAAAATCCATTATGGCAATGGCCGTCTCATCACAGCTGGTCTCAATAGATAGAAGTTTCATATTTTTATAAGGTAGATTATAGCTTAAAACACAAAAAGAAAAAAGTTAATTATTTGTTAAGAAAATTAACATTATAATTTGCTTTTTGTTTGGTATTTATGTTATAAAAAATATGGTATCTCTAAATGGATTCCATAAATATAAAAATTTTGGAAGCCATTTTTATTTTTCACGAAATTTTTAATTATGTTTAAAAAAATGTTCTTTGTTGTTTTTGTTGTTATTGCATTACTATTTTTAGTAATTATTGGTTTTTCACAGAATGTGCAAAAGCTAATAGCTGATAATAGTTTTACAAAAAAAGTATTTGTAGTTGATTCAGCTGCTTTATTCGATTTTATTGAGGATAAGGAAAATGAGCTCAAAATTGAAGCTTATTTTAAAAAGAAAAACATGCCTCTTTTTGAAAAAGCTGCTAAGTTTGTTGAAGTCTCTAAAAAGTATAATCTTGATCCTTTTCTATTGCCAGCAATGTCCATTAAAGAATCAACCGGAGGTAAAAGTTTATTTAAACCTTTTAATCCGTTCGGATATGGTAAAAAAAGATTTTTGAGCTTCGATGAGGCTATAGAGTATGTAGCTGACAAATTAGCCAATGGAGAGTATTATAAAGATAAAACTTTAGAGAAAAAACTTTCAACCTATAATTGTGTCGAAGACAAATATGTCTCAGAGACTTTAAAGTTTATGAGATATATCAAAAAGCAAAATATAGAAAAAATCGACACTGCAAATTATGTCGATAGTTTTAAGGTAGAGATAATACAAAAAATAGAAATACTATAAAACAGAAACAAAAAACAATTAAAAGCCCATGAGAAATCATGGGTTATTTTATTTTGAAATAATGTTAGAATAGATTTAATTATGAAATTTCAAATTATCACAGTTGGTAAAAAGCATGAGAAAAATATCGAAGAATTGATCTTAGATTTTGAAAAGAGAATCAAAAATGATTTTGATCTTTCTTGGTCTATCTTAAAAAGCGAGGACGACAAAGATAAAAATGTCCAAAAGAAAAAAGAAAGCGAAAAGATTTTAGAATTTCTAAAAAAAGAGATTTCTTCTAATACTTTTGTGATTTTGCTTGATGAAAAGGGGAAAGAAAAATCGACGTTAGATTTAGCGAAGCTTTTCGAAGAGAAAATGAATAATGGGATAGATAAAATCATTTTTATAATCGGTGGAGCATTTGGAGTAGAAGAAAAAGTTTTTGATAATGCTAATCTGACTCTCTCTTTATCAAAGCTAGTATTTCCTCATCAACTTGTGCGACTAATATTAGTAGAGCAAATATATAGATGTATTTCTATTTTAAATGGAGGAAAATATCATCACGAATAATTTTTTGTGGACGATAGAGGATTCGAACCTCTGACATCTACAACGTCAATGTAGCGCTCTACCAACTGAGCTAATCGTCCTTATTAAAGTGAATTATATCATAATGGTAAAAAATTTACATGCTATAATTTATTTATAATTATGGTCTCAAAAATTCTTGAAAAAATTATTTTAATCTCTGGTGGAAGCGATGGACTCGGCCTTGCCACAGCAAAAGTTTTAAATAAAGCCAATACCGTCATCATTCTTTCTCCTGAAAAAGAAAAATGCCAAGAAATAAAAAGATATTTTGATATCGATTTTGTAGTTGCTGATGTAACAAAAGAAAATGAAGTAGAAAAAGCAATAAAAAATGTAATTAAAAAATACGGAAGAATAGACACTCTTGTAAATAACGCAGGGATTTGGATCGAAGGCAAGCTCGAAGATAATCAATATGAAAGAATTAAAAAAGTTTTTGATGTTAATGTACTTGGCGCTATTAATCTGGCTCAAAAAGTTCTTCCACATATGAAAAAAGTAAAAAGAGGAAGAATTGTGAATGTGGTCTCTCAAGCAGGGCTTTATCCTAAAGCGGAGAGAAGTGTCTATCACGCAAGTAAATATGCGCTGAAGGGATTCACAGACTCTCTAGCAATAGAATTAGCACCATACGGCATCGCGGTCTCAGGATTTTATCCAGATAAGATGAATACACATTTTTTTGCAAAAGCGGGGGATAATAAAAATATGAAAAATTATATTGAAGTTGGAGAAGCGGCTCGGGCGATAGAGTTTATTGTAGAAAGTAGTGAAAAATTAAATATCCCAGAGCTAGGAATAAAGAATTTAGGGGAATATTAAGAAGACTATAAAAACTCTAGTTTTTATGGTAGAATAGGTCTGTAATTAATCTTTCTTAATAAGAAGCTTTTTGTCTTCTAAAATAAAGGATTTCTGGGTTTCCCTAGTAATAGATTAATAGTATTAAAGAGAATATGTCATTTATAAGTAAAATATTTAAGTCTGAAGATGAAAAGCTTATTAACAAACTTTCACCAATTGTGGAGGAAGTTTTTGCTTTAGAAGAAGATCTTAAAAAATTATCTGATACAGAATTAAAAGATAAAAGCCTTGCTTTAAAAAATAAAATTAGAGATCAGATAAAAATAGAAGAAGGAATATTGACAGCAAAAGATCTTGATGAAGCAGAATTTAAAAAAGAAGATAAAAGAATCGTTGAAAGTATTTTAGAAAACAGTCTAGTAGAGGCCTTTGCTCTTGCAAGAGAAGCTTCAAGAAGAACTCTCGGAATGATGCATTATAAAGTGCAAGTGATAGGAGGAATAATGATGCACAGAGGATATATCGCAGAAATGAGAACAGGAGAAGGAAAGACTCTGGTCGCAACTCTGCCAGCCTACCTCAATGCTCTTTCAGGAAAGGGAGTGCATGTGGTGACAGTGAACGATTATCTTTCAAAAAGAGACGCTGTCTGGATGGGGAGGATTTATGATGCACTTGGATTAACTGTGGGGATTTTAAATCATGAAGTTTCTTATTTATTCGATAGAGAGGCAATAGCTAAAGTAGACGAAGAAAAAGAAAAGCTTGATGACGAGCAAATAAAAATAGAAGGAAGCTTTAAAATTGAAAATGAATATTTAAAAAGAATCACAAGGCGTGAAGCGTATCTTGCTGACATCACCTATGGGACAAACAACGAATTTGGTTTTGACTATTTGAGAGATAATCTTGTTTATGAAAAAGGGCAACTAGTTCAACGTGGGCATAATTTTGCAATTGTAGACGAAGTAGATTCAATTTTAATAGATGAATCTCGTACTCCTCTTATTATTTCTTCAGAAGCTCAAGATTCAGATGATCTTTATAAAAAATTTGCTCGCTTCGCAGACAAGCTAGTAGAAGGAGAAGACTTTGAAAAAGATGAAAAGCAACGTGCTATTTCTTTGACTACATCAGCTATGGAGAAAACAGAGAAAGAATTTAATTTGAAAAATCTTTATTCAGCTGATAATGTAAAATTAGTTCATCATCTCGAGACAGCAGTAAAAGCAAAAGCTTTATTCATAAAAGAAAAACAGTATGTAATAAAAGATGTTGTGAAAGAAAATGGAATGCATACAAAAGAAATAATGATAGTCGATGAATTCACAGGAAGAATGCAGCCAGGTAGAAGATGGAGCGACGGTCTTCACCAAGCTATCGAAGCAAAAGAGAATGTCCAAATACAAAAAGAGTCAAAGACTATAGCTTCTATCACATATCAAAATTATTTTAGATTTTATATGAAGCTATCCGGGATGAGTGGTACAGCAAAAACCTCAGAGGAAGAGTTTTTTAAAGTTTATTCTCTTCCTGTATCAATGATTCCTACACATAGAAAAATTGTTCGTGATGATAAGTCGGATTTAATTTTTCAAACAGAAAAAGGAAAATTAAAAGCTCTTACAAAAGAAGTAAAAGCTTTATTTGAAAAAGGTCAGCCAGTTTTGATTGGTACTATATCAATTGAGAAAAATGAAATGATATCTAAATATCTTGAAAGAGAAAATGTCCCTCACAATATTTTGAATGCGAAAAATCATGAAAGAGAAGGAGAAATTATTGCCGGCGCTGGTAAAAAGCACGCTGTCACAATCGCGACAAATCTAGCAGGTCGTGGAGTGGATATTAAGCTTGGTGGTCCAAATACAACAGATGCAGAAAAAGAAGAAGTAAATAATCTTGGTGGATTATTTGTAATCGGTACCGAGCGTCATGAAGCAAGAAGAATAGACAATCAGCTAAGAGGTCGCTCTGGAAGACAAGGAGACAACGGAGCAACTCAGTTTTTTGTTTCGCTTGAAGATGATCTAATGAGAGTTTTCGGTGGATCTGGAGTGAAAAATATGATGAATAGATTTGGTCTTCCAGAGGATATGCCAATCACTTCAAAAATGGTCTCAAATATGCTCGAGAGCGCTCAAGAAAAAATCGAAGGATTTCATTTTGATTCAAGAAAGCACACTCTGCAATACGATGATGTTTTAAATCACCAACGCCAAGGTATTTACGAGAGAAGAAGAAAGATTTTATTGAGCGACGAAAAAGAATTACAAAATATATTAGAAGAGTTGTATGTTGTGAAGCCAGAGCTTCGTGAATTTATAAAAGAAAAAGAAGAAAAATATTCAGTTGAGACTTTACAAGAAGTGCTAAGAAATATTTATTTACAAATAATTGATCAATATTTCATGGCTCATCTTGAGCATATGGATTATATCCGCCAATCAGTAAATCTTAGAGCCTATGGACAAAGAGATCCACTAGTAGAATATAAAAAAGAAGCACTACTAACATATCGCGCAATGCAAGACAAAATGAAAGAAGATTTTTATAATTTTATTCTTCATGTTGATAATGTAGTAGCAAATATAGAAGCACAAAAAATCATGAGAGACTCTCAAATGAAAAATCAAACTCATATTGCTTTAGAAAATAAAGAAGGAGAGAGCGGTGTAGAGGATAAAAAGATTGGACGCAATGATCCATGCCCTTGTGGAAGTGGAAAGAAAGTAAAAAAGTGTGACTGTAAAGAATATGAGTACCTAAGAAAGTAGTATAATGTAAATTGGTATGAAAAATTATTTTAAAAAAATAGTTCTAACAATTATAACTTGGCAAGCCATAATTATTCTCAAAAAAAACAATCCAATAATTGTTGGAGTGACTGGAAATCTTGGAAAAACTTCAACTAAAGATTTTATATACAACGCTTTAAAACATAATTTGAAAGGGGAAGATGGTCATACTCTAGTATTATCTAGTAAAAAGAGCATGAATAGTGAATTCGGTATTCCCCTTACAATTCTTGAAGAAGAAAGCGGTTGGAACAATATTTTTTTATGGCTTAAGATTATAATCGACGGCTTTGCTAAAATTTTAGAAAAAGCTCACTTTAAATATTTAGTATTAGAAATAGGAGCAGATGCTCCAGGAGATATTAAATCAATATGTACTTATATTAAGCCTGATATTGCTATCCTGACTGGTTTTGCAGAAATCCCAGTACATATTGAGTTTTTTGGGGGCGATAGAGAAAGACTGGTCAGAGAAAAGAAATATCTTGTAGATGCGATAAAGCCAGGAGGAACTTTTATTTATAATCTAGATGATAAAGATTGTGTAAAAATAGCAGAAGAATTAAAGAGTGATGTATTAAATGGAAAAAGAGACGCAAAATTAAAATCTTATTCAATTAAAAATAGTGAAGCAGATATTTATGCAGAAAATATTAATTT
>JAUPLJ010000006.1 GCA_030837425.1 Patescibacteria group bacterium | reverse complement strand
TATCATTTCTGTGATTATGATTTCTGTCCCCATAAACGCTTTCCATAATTAAATAATTTACACCTTTTACTTTTTCTGTATCTTTTAAAAGTGGTGATGGAGAATTGCCCAGATCTCCGGTAAACATAAATCTTTTACTTTTAATATCAAAAACTATCATTGAGCTTCCAAGTATATGGCCAGAGTCATAAAGAGTAACTTTTATGTTTCCAATATCCTTGTCTCCTGAATCTATTAAAAGTTCTTCGTGATATTTTTTTGTCTTCCATAAAGCCATCGCTGTATCAATATCACTTTCAGCATAAATTGGCGGTAGTCCGTCCCTCTTAGATTCTTTTGCTAAAAGCCCGACTGAGTCTTTCATTACTAGTTCACCAATATCTTTGGTAGCAGGAGTAGAGTAAATCGTTCCTGAAAATCCTTCTTTTGCTAATTTTGGAATTCTACCAACATGATCAAGATGCCCGTGAGTTATAAAAAGAAAATCAATACTCTTTGGATCATATGGGAAATTATTTCTATTTTCGGCTTCTGCAATTTTTTCACCTTGATATAGACCACAATCTATTAAGATTTTTATTTTTCCAACCTCAAGAAGAAAGTTTGATCCTGTAGCAGTGCCAGCACCTCCTGCAAAATTTAGTTTTATTTTAGACATAACGTTATATAAAAATTATAACACTAAAAATAAAATAAAAACTTCACATTATTCATGTGAAGTTTTTACGCGGGACACTTAATGATATCTACCTTTAATAAAAAATTAAAGTGGGTAGGTAACGACTATGACCACGGCCATAATTACAATGCACCATAACCCGTGTAGATACTTACAAAGATAAATTCACTAAGTATCCTAATTATATTTTATACTCTAAAAATTTAAATGCAAATTTGACGCATTTTAAAAAATAATTTAAATTATTCTAAATGCCCTTCTAAGTTAACATCATAAAGCATTTTTTCGTTAATAGATTTCCACTTTATGATTTCTTCAGGCTTAAACCAGACATTTATCTCTCTTTCTGCGGCCTCTTTTCCGTCAGCTGGGTCTGTGCAGTGAATAAGATTTCTAACAGCTCTTCCCCCATCTGTATCACAAAGCATGTATGTCTCTAAACTTAGATCTCCTCTAATTGTACCTGTATCTGATGTTGCTGGCTCTGTAGTACCGACTAATCTTTTTACTACAGCTTGTGCACTATTGCCTTCTAACACCATTACAACAACTGGTGAACAGATCATAAATTCTACCAAGCCTCTCATGATATCTTTTCCATATTCTAGTGCTGACTTTTCAATAGGTAAGCCGAGCTCTTTTCTATTTTTTATGACATTATTTTCACCTTTTGAAATCATCCAAGCATCATCTTTGTTGTAATGCATAAGGCACATTTCTTCTGTTGGTAAAATCATTTTCATAGCAACAATTTTTAAACCGATTCTTTCGAATCTATTTAAAATGTCCCCGACTAATCCACGTTGAACTGCGTCTGGCTTTAAAATCACAAATGTTTTTTCTTTTTTTGGATGCATAGTTTTATTTTTGGACTCTCCCCAGCTCCTGTCGGAGCTTCCCCTCTCTAAATTTTTATTTAAAAATTTAGAGAGGGGTTAGGGGTGAGTAATTAATTTTTAAAAAACAAAAACTGCAAATATTTTGCAGTAATTGTTTTGAGATTTATTATCTCGCTACATAAGGCATAAGGCCCATGAAGCGTGCTCTCTTGATAGCGTTTGCTAATTCTCTTTGGCTTTTTGCTGAAAGAGATGTCTTTCTTTTGTTTAAAATTCTTCCATGAAGATTGACGAAACGAGCAAGTACTTCAATATTCTTGTAGTCTATCTTGATATTATTTTCTTTAAAGTAATCTTGTTTTTTATTTTTCATAATTGTGTTTAAGTTTTTGTTTCTTAAACCCTTCCTCCTCCTCGCTCTGCGAGGAGGTCTCCTTCCCTAAATATTTAGGGAAGGATTAAGGATGGGTTCTAAGTATTAGAACGGTATGTCGTCTGGATTAATCTCTCCATAATCTATAGTGTCCATTTCTTCTACTTCATTTTTAGAAGAAGATTCTGTTGATGAACTACTATTATTGTCTCCTTCTCCTGGCTTTCCTGCAGCTCCAAATTGGAAATTTTCAGCTACGATTTCGGTACGATATTTCTTACCTCCACCATTTTTGTCTTCCCAATTTCTAGTTTGAATTCTTCCTTCAACATATACAGGTTTACCTTTTTTAAGCCACTGTGCAAAAATTTCTGCAAGCTTTCCAAAAGCTACAATATTATGAAATTCTGCAACTTCTTTTTTTGCTCCACTCGCGTCTTTATAAGAGCGATTTGTTGCTAATCCAAAAGATACAACTTTATTGCCATTTGGCATACTTTTAAGATCTGGATCGCTTGTTAAATTTCCATATAACATCACCTTATTCAAATACATATATTTGTTTATGCTTAATTATTTTTAATAGCACTATATAGCACCTTGATATATATAATTATATCACGCTCTATTTCTCAATGTTCTCTATTTCAGTATCCAGCTCTTTTTTAATTTCTTCTGGGATCTCTGCATCAATATCTTCTTTTGTTGTGTCGATGTCTACAACTTCCTCTAAAGCTTCGACTTCTTCTTTTACAAAAGTTCCAGTAATTGTTGGATCTGATTTCATTACTGCGATATCTTTTGTAAAAATGTCGTTTCCTTTAACTGTTTTAAGGACTAGAAATCTCACAACTTCTTCGTCTAATTTTAATTTTTTATTGAGCTCTTCTACTTTAGATGGGATCATTTCAAATTTGACCCAACCAAAATATCCTTCAGTAAATCTAACATTGACATTGTTTACTACTCTTGTCATCTCATAAGATAGCTCACGCACATATGGAGTTTCTTCTGAAATGAAGCTTCCTTCAAGAGAAGCGATGTCTTTTTTGAAAGCTTCAGCTTTTTCTGCTGCTCTACTTTCCTCTAGGCGATTGTCTAAGATATATGATATTTCATAGACTTTCCCCTCATCCATCACGGATTCATTTTCATTCATATTTTTAATTTTTTAAAATAACTAATAAGATAAGCATAATATCACAAAACATTAATTATTTCAAATCCAAAAAATAGTATCTAAAAATGCTTTTATAAAAAGAAAACTCTATTTAAATTAATTAAATCTTAATTAATTTAAATAGAGTCGAGGGAATCCGCTTGGAGAGTTTAGATGAATATTAACGTCTTTGATTTCACTTTCCAGCCAACCTATAAAGATTGGTGAAGATAAATTACAACTTCTTGTGAATCTCACTTTGGCCCAATATCTAGGCCAGTAAATAAAATTTATCTTTACTTCATCATTGTAATCATTTACAACAAAAGTAATCTGAGTACATTTTCTACTATATAAAGGTTTATTATAGAAAATGAATTTCTTACCATTTTGCAAATCTCTTACCATAAATTTAGCAGAAGAAATCTTAGCTTTTAATTGCTCTAAAAACTTATCCATTTGATCTGATTTCATTTTTAAAAAGTTTAGCTACCTATAGTATAGCTAATCCAGATTTTTAGTCAAATACAAATTTTTAAAGTTTTCTTTCAAAATATTTTTGAATTCTATCCTATTTTCTATCTCCTTTATCTCACAAATCCTATCAAATACATCTATCACGAAGCTGGGCTCGTTTTGCTTAGCTTCTTTTCTTCTGGCTTTAGGTAAAACAAATGGTGAGTCTGTCTCTATATGAATTTTGTCTAACGGAATATTTTTTATAACTTCATTATATTCATCAGTAAAAGTACAAACTGCCGGAATAGATACTGTAAAACTTTCTAGCTCGTTTAATATCTTTTCTAAGACATTTGTAGTGCCAACAAAGAAATGAAAATTTCCTTTTATGTTTTTATATTCTTTTAAAATTTCTATAGCTTCTAAATATGCGTCTTCTTTATTTCCATCCACCTCACTTGGGCGTATGTGAAGCATTAGTGGGAGATCTAGCTCTATCGCAAGACCAATATGTGCTCTAAAAATCTTCTTTTGCTTTTCCAATTCCTCTTTTAGATTATCTTCATTGATTTTTCCATCCCTAAAATCTTTGTGTGTATAAAAATAATCAAGGCCGCACTCGCCTATCGCTACACATTTCTCACTATCTGCAATATCTTTTAATTTCTCGAAATATTCTTTTTCATTTTGAAATGCAACAACCGCTTCATCTAAATTATCATGTGGGTGAAGTGCAACAGAATAAAAAATATTTTCATTTTCTTTTGCTAATTTTTTAGCATCTTCACTCTCTTTTAAATCTGTACCAATACAAATTGTCGCGATTTTATTTTCATTCATTCTGTTAATCACTTCCTCTCTATCTTGATCATAGCTTTTGAATTGAAGATGTGAGTGGGTATCTATGTATTCTATTTTTGAGAGATCGAAAACTTTTTTTACTTCCATAAAATTAATCTACTCTTGGGAATAATGGAAAATCTGGCTTTTTGTTTTCTTTTATTAATTCTTGAATTTTTAAGGATGTTGCCGGCATCATTGGCTCTAACGCTAAAGCAATACCAAGTAAATGGTAAAGTAAATAATGAAGGTCTTTTTTAGCACCATCCTCGTCTACTTTTATTTTTTTGAAAGGTTCCTGTTCTTGAATAAATTTATTTAGATCAGAAATACTGCTCCAAATATTATTTATATGTTTATAAATATCAAATTCTTCTAAATCTGAAACTGGATTTGTATAATATTTCATTTTCAAATCTTCCTCTGAAAGACTGACTCCGTAACTTGAAGACATAGTTAAAATTCTTGAGGTTAAATTTCCAAGGCCATTTACAAGCCCTGAATTATAAGCATCGTGGAATCTGTCCATGGTGAAAGGGCTATCTTCAAAACTTGAGACTTCTTTTAATAAAAAATATCTCAATGCGTCTACTCCATATTTATTTGCAATATCTCTTGGATCAACAACATTACCAAGTGTCTTTGACATCCTTATTCCACCCTCCCCTGTAATATGTCCATTAATGACAATTTGTTTTGAATTTGGGAGATTTGCTGCCATAAGCATGGCTTGCCACATCGCAGACTGGAAACGATTATTATCTTTACCGCAATATTGAGTTGGATTTCCATTTTTCCAAAATGCTTCAAAATTTTCAACATCTTCTGGCCATCCAAGAGTAGAGATATAATTAGTCAGAGCATCAAACCATACATACATTACTTGAGTATCATCACCTGGGACAGAAATTCCCCATGGCATCTTTTCTTTCAATCTTGAAATAGAAAAATCTTGTAAACCATTTTTTACAAAATTTTTTATTTCATTAAATCTAAAATCTGGAATTACAAAATTTGGATTCTCTCCATAAAAATTTAAAAGCTTCTCACTAAAAGCGCTATACTTAAAAAAATAATTTTCTTCTTCGATTAATTTTAATGGTATTCCAGGATGATCAACACACTCACCATTTATAAGCTCACTATCTGTCTTTTCACTTTCACAACCAATACAATATTTTGCTTCATAATTTTTCTTATAAATAAATCCATTCTTTTCTACAGTTTTCCAAAATTCTTGAGCGGATTTAATATGATGTTCATTTGTTGTTCTCACGTAATGTATCTCTTCAAAAAGATTAAATATTTTTAATTGTTCTTTAAAAGTTTCAAAGCTTCTGTTTACAAAATCTTCTGGAGACAAATTATTTTCTTTTGCCTTTTCGTAAATTTTTACCCCATGTTCATCAGTCCCTGTATTAAAAAATACATCGTAACCTAATAATTTTTTATAACGAGCTATAGTGTCTGCACGAACAAATTCAAGAGCGTGTCCAATATGAAGTGGAGCATTCACATAAGGAAGAGTGGTGGTTATGTAAAATTTATTTTTATTTTCCATAAAGCTTTTTACTAATATAGTATAAATTTCTCATCTTCTTTTTTCTTTTTATAGTCATCTAATATCTCCATGATGATTGTAGAGACTGGTATTGCGATAAGTGCTCCCCAAAATCCTGCTACCATAGCGCCCATAATCACAGAAACGATTATCATTATTGTAGGCACGCCTGAGAGTTTACCTACAATTTTAGGATAGATAAAATATGAAGAGATTTGAGAAATGATAAAGAAACAAATTAAGGTTACAAACATCAAATACAACCCTCCTGTATTCCAAGCAAAAAATAATGCTGGGATAGAAGCAGATATTATTCCAAGGATAGGCAATAGCTCAAATACAAAAGCTAATATAGAAATAGAAAATGCAAAAGGTATGCCAAGAATTATCAAAGTAAGATAAACTAAAATGGAAACACAAAAAGCAGAAATTATCTGACCAATAAACCAATTTGAAATTTTTCTTTGACTTCTTTCAAGTAAGCTCTCAATATAATTTTCATATTTTCTAGGAGAAATTAATCTCAAAAAATTATGAATACCTTTTTCATTTATAGAAATATAAAAAGAAACTACCAAAGTCAAAACAAAATTAACCATAAAACCTATAAAGGAGGATGTGGTAGAGATTATCCCACCCATAGACAAGATCTTGTCCTGGGATAATTTTACTAGCTGATTTGTGTCTAAATTATTTACATAACTAGAAAATGAAGAAAGCTTGTTTGAATTTAAAAAATTTATAGAAGAATATTTTATAGAGTCTAAATTATTTAAAAATTCTGGTATCTTTTTTAAAGTTGTACTTATATATTCTATCGCAACAGGTAAGAAGAAGTAAAAAAGACTAAATATTAAAAATAAAGATATTAAATAAAAAGTAATAACCGTCACGGCCCTAGGGATATTGAACCTCTTTAAAAAACCAACTATTCTGTCCACTACAGAAGCTATAATCACAGATAAAAACAGCATAAACACTATTGACCTAAAATAATAAAGACCGTAGAAAAACAATATCCAAAGTATTACTCTTATAATAGACCCATCCGTTAAACTGATTTCTTTAAAAGGGTTAGACATATTTTGACTTGTTAATGCTTGAAGTATATCATTATTTTTTAAAAAAGAAAAAACTGCCACTTTTAGAAACTGGCAGTTTTTATAATCCCACAATTGGTTATTTTTTAAGTGGAATTATTAATTTTTTTAAAAAAGTTTTAATGAGCTCTGGAGAGTTTACAGAATACTGATACAATAATTCATCATACACTTCTTTGTAATTTTGTTTAAGTTCTTTCAACCAAGCCACTCTGGTGTCTTTGTGGTTTGGTTTTGAAAGATTCTCAATCAATTGATGAAGGGCTTCGTCTTTTCCGTATTTTTTAACAATTTCGGAATTTTTTAAATTAATACTCATTTTAATTGTGTTTAGTGGGTTAAGTAAAGAATATTTGAACCGAATACATTATACACTATAAAGTATAATAATGTCAATAGGTAAATAATATATGAATAATAACCCTAAAAATCTAATTGACTACCCATGCTCTATCAATAGAAAGATCTTGTTCATTTGAGACACCTGTTTCTGAGGTCCTATCTCCCTTTCCAAAGACCTGGATTCGAATCTTACTTCCGGGAGGTGCATCTCTAGCTACTCTAAACTTTAATTTAAATTTACCCGTACCATTCGCAGGGACTTTAGATAAATCTGGCATGCTGTTTTTATCCCAGACCACAATACTATTATTTGAATCATAATAACCCAGATCTGGGGCAATACTATTTATATCTATAGCGTCTCCTGAAAGTTTTGCTATGAGGACCAAGTTATCAAGAGGTAAAGCTAAATTATTTTTATAAGTAAATTCAAGATACATAAGATCATTCGCAGATACAGCACCTGATCCAGATGTCCCATCTGAAGTGATATCAACGTCAAGATATTGTCCGGCAATAAAAATAGTTTTTTCTACTTTTGAATAGATATTATCTAGGCTTAGATTGTAATTATCAAAATTATTTAAAGTGGTGGTTGAGTTTTTTGTATCAGAAGATTTTTTTGGTAATCCAGCAAGAAAAGTAAAAGTGCTAGCTTCTCCAATCGGGCCAGTTAGTTTCCCAGAAAAAGTAATGACTTGCTTTTGGCCAGGGCTCAATTTTGGAAGCATCCAAGAAGGATTACTATTATAAGTTGCTTGTGATGATGAAGCATATACAAAATCTTTTGGGGCACGGACAGCTACTAAAAGATTATTGATAATATTATTTGTATTATTTGAAATTGTAAGAACAAATTCAAAATTATTATTTTGGTGAACCTCTTTTAGACTATCGACAGAAATAGAGACAGGAGAAGATTTTATTAAAACACTAATCGGAGTGCCAGCACGATTAAATTCTGCTTTTGATGAAGTGACTTTATAAAATAAAACTGAGTTTATTTCTTTTGAATCACCTTCATTACCAAATAAAGATGCAGAAATAGATTTATTAATAGAAGTATTTGAGAGGACTTCTCCTAAATCTATTTTTTGGGTTATTAGATTTTTGTTTCCAGAGCTAGTCTCTCCAGAATTATAAGTCACCATTATATAAGCATCAGATAAAGCTGTAGTATTTTTATTTGTTATAGAAAAATCAATTTCTGCGTCACTTCCACTATCAACAGAAACAGGAGCATTTATAAAAAAGTCAATTTTATTTTGAGAAAAAGAAGAATTATTATTATAAAAAGAATACCAAGCAAATACTGCGGCTAAAATAAAAATAAGAAAAGAAAACAGAAAAAACTTTACAGTAAAGCCTAATCCATTTTTTTGATTAGTGGAATAATAAGAAGGGAGATCATCATCGTCCCAATTTTCTTTCACTTTATAAAATTCTTTTGCTTCTTCAACTTTATTAATTACCATAAATAGGATTATATCATGATCTCTTTTAATACATTTAAGACATGGCTCTTAACTTCCTTTTCATTTAAAACAAAATAAGTATAAAAATCTTTCATAGAAAAAGTCTTGTACTCTTCGAGATCTTTTGCTCCAATAATTCTCGCATCGGCATATCCGGTATCAACTAAAACTATATATGTGATTAGTAATTTAAATTTATTTGTATCAAATAAAGAGAAAATTTTATAATTTTCATCTAAAATAAAAATAGATTCTAATCTATCAAAAAGTTTTTTGTAAGTCTTTTTCTCTTCTATTAATTTACTTATAGCTTCTGCTATTATTTTTTTTGCCTTAAATTGCCAACTACTATTTATTGAGATTTTATTTTGCTCTTCTACCCCTGTTAATCTCCAAAGATCTTTCCCTTTTACAATAGTGATAAGAATAAAATCATTTTTCTTTATCATCATTCTTAATTTTGCATTTATTTTTCTAATTGATCTAGCTAAAACAAAAATTACCCCGAAATCTCGAGTCCAGACTTTGTACACCATATCATTTTCATCTCGCTCATATTCTTTTAAAATAAAAGCCTTGGTTGTATATTTTTCAATCGACATAAAAATTATTTAACCAAATATTTTTCATCCTGATTTTTATTTTTATCTTCTATAAATTTTTTAAAATTTTCAAGATCTTGTTTAGAACCTAATATATGAATTTGGTCTGGATTAAATATTAAAACTTCAGGAAATAATAAATCTTGTTTATAATCTTCTAGATTTTTATTACTTTCTTTTATTCTCTCAATATAGACCTCATTTTCTGCAATAAGACCATCTTTATCTTTATATTCCTTAGTACTCTCTTTGCTTATTTTATTTGTTATCTCATAAGCATCTACATATTTCGGGTTATTTACGTTTAAAATTGCACAAATTGTATTTTCATTTGATTCAAAATGCCCTTCTCTAGAAGAAGTCCAGTACATATTTCTATCTTTATCATAAAGAGAAATATCAAATTTATTTTCAGAATTATGATACATAATAACCGATTCATTATTGATTCTAATTTTACTCTCCGGAAAAATAAAGTCTAAATATTCTGAATATTGTTCTTTGCTTCCAATTTTGGCCAATTCTAAATTCTGCTTAAAAACAAAATCTGCTCCCTCTTTTATTTTTGGTTCAGATTTTTTATTTTCAATATTTGATATTTGTCTTTCTGAATCCATAATTTTATTTATTTAGAATAATCTCTTCACTTTCTCCTTCTTCAAATTTTATTTCAGAAAGTTTACAATCTTTTTTTAATTCTTCTTCAAAAGATTTTACAAAATCAATTCTATTTTTATTCGCCTTAAATTCTAAACCAACAACATCATTTACTGTAAGACCTATTTCTTTTCTTAAGTCTTTTACCTTACGAACAAGCTCTCTATAATCACCTTCCTTTTTTAATATTGGGGTTATTTCTTTATCTATGATTATACTTGCCGGTAAATTTGCTAGATCAAAAGTCTGGAGTAACCATTTATCACCTTCTACATATTTACCATCTGTTATATCTTTATCTATTTCAACAAATTTAAAATTAACCTCGTCTATTAGTATTCTTAAATGATCTCCTGAAAGATTTTCATAATCACTTCCTAAAATTAACGTCCCCATTGGTTGACGAACTGGCAATTTTAGAGTTTGTCTTGTAAATAATATTTTTTGTACAAGATCTCTGACTTCGTCCATCTCTTTCAAGATCTCTCCATCAACTTTTAAGAATTCCACTGGCCAAGATTCTAAGTGTACTGATTCTCTTTTCTTTTCATTTCCAAGATTTGCTCCTTGATAAACTCTTTCTGCTAAAAATGGCATAAATGGGGCGATTATTCTTGAGAAATCATGAAGAACTTTGTAGAGCACGTACTGAGAAATGATCTTATTATTTAATTTCTCTTCCTCACTTTCTCCATATTCGCCTTTTAATCTTTCTCTACTTCTTCGTAGCCACCAAGTTGATAAATCATCAACAAATTTTTCAAATGGACGAGTCGCTGTATCAAGCTTATATTTATTCATCGCATTCGTTGTAGAAATTAAGAGTTCATTGAGCCTGGTAAGTATCCAAACATCCATCGCGTTTGCAATTTCTTTCTTATCTACAGAAAATACTTTTTGGATAGATTCTTCATCGCGGACCATTTCAAAAAAGCTAAATACATTTTCTAATTTAGAAATTACTTTTTTATAAACTTCTTCTACATTACTATCAGAAAAAGGAATATTTTCCGCACACATCACAGGAGATGATAATAATGAATATCTGACTGCGTCTGCGCCAAATTTTTCAGCCAAGAGCATAGGGTCTGTGTAATTATTTTTACTCTTACTCATTTTTTCTCCATCTGCTGCAAGAAGAAGTCCATTAACGATCACATTTTTGTAAGCTGGTTTATCAAATATTCCAACAGAAATATTTAGCAACGAGTAAAACCATCCACGAGTCTGATCAAGTCCTTCAGCGATAAAATCTGCTGGGAAATTCTTCTCAAACAATTCTTTATTTTCAAAAGGATAATGAAATTGTCCATATGGCATCGAGCCAGATTCAAACCAACAATCAAAAACATACTCTACCCTCTTCATTTGTTTTCCATTTGAGCTAAAAATTTTTACTTCATCTATATATGGTCTGTGTAAATTTATTTTTCCTGTCTCATCTCTTGGTACAAATTTTATCTCAAGCTTCCTTATTTCTGCATTTCTTGGATAAAGTCTTGTATCATTGGATATTTCGTCTCTAACAACTTCTTCTTCTGTAAAAAGTTGTCCTTCAGCTACTGCCATTCTCATAGGTGCACCATGAGTGACGATAAGGATTTTTTTATTTGTATATTTTTCTTCTAGATCATAGATCCCACGCATCATCCTATCCATCACATCACCATGGCTCTCCCCTCCACCAATTTTAGTTTTAAATTTAAGATAATTAATGCCAAGATCTTCAAATACTTTTGAACCTTTTTGTTTATTATAAATACCGAGATCAATCTCTCTAAAATGCTCATCTATTATCACCTCTTTTCCTTTTGCCATTATTTCTGCGGTTTCCATTGTTCTTGGATATGGAGAAGAAACAATAATATCAAAATCTATACTGGTTTTTGTTCTGGTATTTTCTACTTCAGTTTTTCCAAGCTCTGTAAGATGATTGTCTGGATCCATTTCGCACTCTTCTATACACTCAACATTATGCTTTGACTCTCCGTGACGCATTATATAAAATTCATTTTTAGGCTTTTTAACATTTAATTCTGCAAGTTCTTTTATAGATCCAATGACTTTTATTTCTTCTCCGTCAACTTCTTTCCAGATTGGAATTGGAGCCCCCCAATATCTGCTTCTAGACACTGCCCACTCACGAGCGCCTTCGAGCCATTTACCAAATCTTCCTTCGCGAATATTTTCTGGAATCCATTCTATATTCTGATTTTCTGAAATAAGTTTGTCTTTTATTTTTGGAACATCAACAAACCAAGAGCTTGTCGCATAGTTAAGAAGCGGAGTATCGCATCTCCAACAAGTAGGATAAGAGTGAATAATTTTTTCTTTTGAAAAAAGTAGCCCTTGCTTTGCTAGATATTTGATTATTAAAATGTCAGCCGCTTGATTGTCATCTTTTGTCTTTACTATTATATTTGGAATCTCTTTTAATCCTTCATTTTTATAAATCCCTCTTTCATTATCGTAAAGCTCATCGATGACATCTTGATCAAATGCTCCATTCATACCAATATGGCGCAATCTTGGGAGATCATATTTCTTTGCAAGATTATTATCATCTTCTCCAAACATTGGAGCAATATGAACAACTCCTGTCCCAGCATCAAGATTTACAAATTCTGCATCCCATATTTTATAAAAATTTAGATTTTCTAAATTTGTTACTCTAGATGCTTCTCTTACACTTCTCATGAAAAACGGACCAGTGTAACCTTTACCTAAAAGGTTTTCTCCTTTAAATTCCTCGACTATTTTAACTTCTTCAAAATCCGCTTTTACAGCTTCAAATACTTTTTCAAATCTTTCTTTAGCTAAAATAAAATATTCTTGCTTTTGATCTGTCTGCCCTTCTTGTATTTTGTGTGTAGCTTTTACTTTTACATAATCAAATTCTTTATTTATAGCGAGTCCGACATTGCCTGGGATTGTCCATGGGGTTGTAGTCCAAGCAAGAATAAAAGTGTCTACTTCATCTTCAAGCTGAAATTTTACAGTAATAGAAATGTCAGTTAAATCTTTATAGGCAATAGAAACTTCTGATTGGGCGAGAGTTGTCTCGCATCTGGGACAAATATGCATACTCTTATTCCCTTCATAAACTAATCCTTTTTTATGAAGCTCACTAAAAGCCCACCAGACACTCTCTGTGTAATTTGCGTCCATTGTCTTATAAGAATTCTCCATGTCTATCCATCTTCCAAATCTTGGAATTATTTCCTTCCATTCTTTTTCGTAAGTAAAGACACTTTCTTCTGCTTCTTTATTAAATTTACCAATACCAAATTCTTCAATATCTTTTTTTGAATTTAAATTAAATTTCTTCTCTATCAAATTTTCAATTGGAAGACCGTGGCAATCCCACCCCCATACCCTGCGAACATGTTTCCCCTTCATTGTCTGATATCTTGGAATAGTGTCTTTTATTGTTCCAGCTAAAATATGCCCATGATGAGGCACGCCTGTCGCAAACGGGGGTCCATCGTAAAAAGTAAAACTCTCATCAGAGATTTCCCCTGCTGGCTTTTCTAAGCTCTTCTCAAAAATTTTATTATCATCCCAAAATTTTAATACTTCAAGCTCTTTTTCATTTATAGATTTATTTTTTTCATTCATATTTGTATTATATACCAAAACAAAATCGCCCAAAACTCTTTCGAGTTCAAGGGCGATTTGTTTTCGCGGTACCACCTTGATTCCAGAAAATATTTTCTGCTTCATTTACGAGGCTCTACTTACTTTCGTGTTCTTCCTCAAGCTCTGGAGTGATTAGTTCCTTCAACGCTTTTATAAAACTATTATATCAGAAAATGATTAATATTAAAAATCTTTTACATGCTCATAAACTTTTGAATATTCTGATGTTACAAATCCGTGTTTTTTATAAAAATCTTTAGACTCTTCTGTAGCATTTAAAAAAATCCATTTTAGTCCTTCTTTTTTTACTATCTCCTCAAAATATTCTAACAACTTTCCACCATATCCGAGACTTCTTTTATTTGGATCTGTTGCTATATACCAAAGAATACATCCTTTATGAATCAATTTTTCTGAAAGTAATACTGACACTAAAACATTTTCCTCAAATAAGCCAAATGCAAAACATTTTTCTTTTTCATTTATAATATCTCCAACCCATCCAGGACTTGGATAATCTCCATCAGCATATCGGAGAGTGTCTTGATGTAAAATCTCTAAAACTTCATTCAAAATATCTTTCTCTAATTTTTTAATTTCCATAATTTTACATCCTATCCACCTCTTCTATTCCAATCATATTCATTGCGAATTTTAATGTGTTTTTAAATTTTTCTACCAAATAAAGATTTGCTTCAGTACTCCCTTTGTCTTCACTTAGAATCTTTTCTTTTGCATAAAATGTATTAAATGCTTGTGATAGCTCAAATAGATACTTCACTATTAATTGTGGAGATATATCTTCTATCGCCTTTTTGCTAATTGCTTCAAGCTGAATTATTTTTTTGATCAATGGAAGATTATTTTCTGAAATAAAAGAATCTTCTACTTTTTTAGCTTGCTCCACCTCAGCTTTTTCTAAAATAGAATTTGCGCGAGCATAAGTATAAAGAAGATATGGACCAGTCGCTCCTTCAAAGTTTAGAGAGGTGTCAAAAT
>JAUPLJ010000033.1 GCA_030837425.1 Patescibacteria group bacterium | reverse complement strand
GCTCTTGTAAGAAAAAAGGAAAGAGGATCTTATTTTTATTAGTGGTATTTTTAGCTGTATATTTAGGCATAGTTCATGCTGTAAAGATTTATACAAACTCTATAAATCCTCATACTATTGTGGTCATGGGTACAGGGGAGATTAATGCTGTGCCAGATATTTCTGTAGTCTCTTTTACAGTACGAAGCTCTGACACAAATGGTGATACACAAAAATTACAAGCAGATTTATCTAGCGTGACAGCAAATTTATTTCCAAAATTAAAAGCCCTTGGGATTGATGAGAAAGATATTGAGACTACAAATTATTCTGTAAATCCAAAATATGGTTCACAAGACTGTTCTTCAAAAGTGCAGACTATGATTTATCCTCCAAGGCCTTGTAACACAAGTGTTGTTGTAGGATATGAAGCAAGTGAAAGTGTAAATGTAAAAATTAGAGACACACAAAATGTAGGGAAAGTCTTAGCGGCTATTGCTGAGGCTAAAATCACAGAAGTAAATGGCCCAAATTTTCAAATAGATAATCCAGAGAAATTAAAAGCTGATGCCAGAGCAAAAGCTATTGCTGATGCAAAAGATAAAGCGAAAGTATTGGCAAAATCTTTAGGAGTCCGTCTAGATAAAATAATTTCCTTCTCCGATAATGATGGAGGATATTATCCTATGATGTATAAAGCTTCAGCTATGGATGTTGGAGGAGAAGCTTCTTCAGCTCCTAATATAGCAGCCGGGGAGCAAAAAATAACTTCAAATGTATCTATAACTTTTGAGATAGATAATTAATTGTAAAAAAGAAAATTTTTTAAAAACAGCTTTATTAAATAAAGCTATTTTTAATTGTATTTATAAATTGACAAAGTTTTTCGATATGTTAGGCTATTTTTAGTCTAGCTTTGCTCTTTGAAAATTAAGAAAATCAAGGACAAATTTAAATTATAAAATAATCAACTCAATATATATAATCTTTTTATTTTTCACTTTTAAATTTAAACAAAATGACCGCTTACAAACAAGTAGTCGCGTTGTTGGGTAAAGACCCTGCTTCGCTTTTAAAGCTTTTAATAAAGCTCTTCGTAGATTCGAAACTAGATTTCCAAAAATTTCTGCATATGCTTCAGAATTTAAAAAAAGAGCATATCATCGGTCTCATGGATGGAACTTATGAAGTAGTTAAAAAGAAAATGGAAAATACAAAGAGTAATCTTTTTATTTTCTCTAATTTCTTTTTCACTAAACCTGGGCTCTATTGTTGGGACACATTATCTGACAGGATTGGTTCTGTTTATACAGAGCCTAAAGAATACGAAAGTATTAATGATTTAAAACCAGCATTTGATTTGGATCAGAACATGTACGATTCAGAAATAATGAAAAAGCTAGGTGGTGAAGAAAAGGTTAGAGAAACTGCTGTGACAATTGACCAGATTGAGCAATTGATTAAAAATCAATGGGACGGTAAAGCTGGTATTATGCTTAATAATAGCTTTGCAAACATTTTTTACGTTATAGGTAAAAATAATCAGTTGTTTGCTGTGCGCGTGGTCTGGCGCTCTGATGATCGGAGGTGGCGCGTCGGTGTCTGCGCGCTTGACGAGGATGGCTCTTGGCTTCAGGGCCGTCGTGTCTTTAGCAACAAGAACTTTGTCTCTTAATTCTTTTAATAATCCCTTGGATACTTTGTGCTTTGCATTTTGATCTAAGGGATTTTTATTTGACTTATTTATTTAAAGGGAGTATATTGTAAGCATAATTTTAAGACGCCGAGAGGCGTTTTAAAAATGAAAAATTTGTGCTAGGATAGCTTTATAAACAATAAACATATGAATAGTATTATTAATTACTTAAAATCAGTAAAAGCAGAATTGGTTCACGTAGTTTGGCCTACAAAAAAAGCAACTCTTACTCACACAGCGCTTGTGATTTTGATTTCAGCTTTTGTGGCTATATTACTTTTTGAACTAGATAATATTTTTGCTTTTATTTTACGTCTTTTTATTAAATAAATAATTAATCAGAACCCATCCTTAATCCTTCCCTAAATATTTAGGGAAGGAGACCTCCTCGCAGAGCGAGGAGGAGGTAGGGTTCAGAAATCAATAAACAATTTTATGGCAAAACAAGAACTTGGTGGAGAGAGGCATTGGTATGCAGTCCACACTTATAGTGGATACGAAAATGCAGTGCTCCGTAATTTAAAACAAAAAATAATTTCTCAAGATTTACAAGATAAAATTTTTAATGTAATTGTTCCTGTAGAAAAGAAAATTAAAGTTAAAGGAAGTAAAAGAGTAGAGGTAGAAGAAAAGATTTATCCAGGATATATCTTGGTAGAAATGGTCGTGGATGACGATTCATGGTACCAAGTTAGAAACACTCCACGTGTGACTGGATTCGTCGGAAGTGGGACAACTCCTGTACCACTTGCTAAAAAGGAATTAGAATACATTTTCTCACGCATGAAAGATACTGACACTATTCATGATATATCTGTGGACATAGGAGAGATGGTCTCTATTATAGATGGTCCATTTAAAGATTATGAAGGAAAAGTTTCTGAGATAGATAAAGCAAGAGGAAAATTAAAAGTACTTGTCTCAATGTTTGGAAGAGAGACACCTCTCGAATTAGACTTTTTACAAATAAAGAAATTATAATTCATCCCTTTGAAAAATTATTAAATTGTGTTAAAATGCTGAAACTAATATACAAATATGGCTAAAGGAAAAAAGATAATGAAATATGTGAAAGTTGAGATCCCTGCTGGGAAGGCTGTGCCTGCTCCTCCACTTGGGCCTGCTCTTGGACAAGCTGGTGTACAGATTGGAGACTTTGTGAACAAATTTAATACTGCTACAAAGGACATGAATGGTATTCTTCCAGTAAAGATCTATGTTTATGAAGATAGGACTTATGATTTTGTAATCAAAACTCCAACCGCATCTTATTTATTAAAGGAAGGTGCAGGAATCACAAAAGGTTCTGGAAAAAATAAAGTATCTCGCGCTGGTTCAATTACCAAAGATAAGATCAGAGAAATTGCAACAGCAAAAATGACAGATCTAAATGCAAATACAGTAGAACAAGCTATGAAGATCATTGAAGGATCTGCTCGCTCAATGGGTCTAGAAGTAAAATAATAGTTAAAAAATAAAAAAATCACCTAGTCTTAGGTGATTTTTTGTTTTAAATATTTATTTAAAACAAAGAAGCTTTGAAAGTATCTTTTTTGAAAACACAGATTTTAAAAGAATATTCATTTCCTCTATCTCTTTTTTTGTTTGGATCAGGATCTCTTTTTTCAAACTCGACAGTCTCAATCAATCTGTGACCTGACAAATTAGGTGCAAATAAAATCATTTCTTCTTTAGAAAACTTTTTATCAAAATCTTTAATTATAGTTATGTGATATTCATCTATAGCAAAAGTATTTTGAAAAAGTTTATATATTTCCGCTCCACCTATACACCAAATAGTCTCACCTGGAGATTCATTTGCTACTTTCATAGCTTCAATCTCATCTTTTACAAATATGAACCCTTCTCTTTTTAGTGTAGTATTTCTACTTATCACAATATTTGTCCTACCAACAAGAGGTCCTTTTAATGTTTGTTCGGTTTTTCTTCCCATTATTAGAGGAATACCTACAACCTCAGTTGTTTTTGGGACAAAATTTTTTATAAAGTCATCGGTCAAGGCCCAAGGTATTGAATTAGAGATTGTGCCTATTAAATATTTATCAGTCATAGCCACAATAATGTTTAATTGTTTTTTCATTTGAAAGAATTTTAAGATTATTAAATTTAATTTTTCTTGTTTTATACTAACATTTTTAGAATATTCTGCAATATTGATTTTAAAAATGGTTTTTAGTATGGTTTAGGTAGTTTTTCGTTATTTAAAAATTATTTTTAACCTTTAAAAACTACATTATATGTATTTCTCACTTCTTGAAAATGAAAAGAAGAAGATTAATACATATTCTGTATTAATTCCTTCTTATCTTCCAAATCTGCTTAAACAAACAAGATCTAAGATATCCAAAGGCGGTGTCGAAGATTTAAAAGTTTCTTTCAAAGATATTGGTCAAAAAACTGCTGGTACAATTTTTGCTTTTAAAAAAGAAGAAGCTAAAAAGTATTTAACAAGTATGAATTGGCTTTGGAAAACAGATTATCAGATTTATGATTTTGATCCAATTTTTTTTCCAGAAAAATTAGATTATTTTTATTTATTCGTTGTTGCTGGTCACAGGAGATTAAAAGCATGTATGGAATTAAAACAAGATTATTATGCCGATATCGAATTTGATCAAACTTTTATTGATGCCATAAGGTGGCAAATGGCTGAAAACTTACATGAGCAAGTTCTCATGGTAGATTTAATAATTTCAACTACAGCTTTGTGGTTAATTATTAAAGGTAAACAACCGGACATGACTATTAAAAAATTTGCTAACCAGTATGCGCATCGTAGCGCAAATTGGGTAAGTAATATTTTAAAGTTTAACGAGTTACCTTACTCGATCCAGGAAAGAATAAATAATGGTAATTTAGATGATGGTGTGAATTATATGGTATTAGTTGAATTTGCTAGGTTGTATAGTTTTTCCAAACGTAAAAATAAACCTATAAGTGAATCTTATTTAAATCAACTGATAAACATATCAATTGTAAAAAATAAATCCCTAAAAGAGGTAAAAGATGCTTGTTTAAAAGAAAGACGAGAAATAGAAGGTCAGTTAGTATTGTTTCAAATAAATGACTCTGACAGAAAAGAAGCCGACAGAAGAATTTTATCTATGACCAGATTAAATGCGACTAGTGAGGTTAAAAAAGCTAGAGATTATGTTAGAAATGCAAATAATGTGACTCAGAATATTCTTAATCAAGATTCTCTTTTCGGTGGAACGATAAATGAAAAGGAAAATATTTTTACAAGAACAGGTATTTCTTTAGCAAAAGAAACGATATCATTGGGCGAGCAAATGGATTTATTTTTTAAAGAAAAAGCACATTTGTAACAAGCGAATAATAATGATTTTTATCATTTTTCATTCGCTTGTTTTTTATTTATCGTTTTTCTGTTAAAATGTATACAATTATGACTATATTAGATTTACTTAAAAAAGAGCTAGCAGGCGTTGCATATAAACTAAATTTTCTATCTGCTAGTGAAGCAGATGGGGGCGACGACGAAAAATTTAAATTCGACGTGTCATTTATCGACGAATCAAATAGTCGCTTTGGAGATGTGTCTGTAAATATTTCTTTAATCCTCGCAAGAAAGACCGGGAAGACTCCAAAAGAAATAGGGGAAGAAATTTTAAAGAGTATTGAGTCTAACATCGCAAGCGGAAAAGAATTATCAAAAATTCTTAAAAAAGCAGATCTTGCCGCAAATGGATTTATAAATCTTTTTTTAAAAGAAGGATTTTTAATTTCTGAGGCAGAAAGAATTTCTAATTTAAAATTTGTAGAGACAAAATTTACAAATAAAAAAGTCCTAGTAGAGCATTCATCTCCAAATCTTTTTAAGCCATTTAATATCGGTCTATTTATGAATAATAGTATTGGCGAGTCTTTGGTTAGAATGATGAGATCTACAAAAGCTAATTTAAAAACAATATCTTTTCCTTCTGATATTTCTATAGGTATTGCAAAAGCGATTTTTATTTTAAAAACTAAAAAAGATTTATCATTCGAAGATTCAAACATTATAAAAATCCTCGGGGAAAGTTATGTGGAAGGTGTTAAATTTTATGATGATAATGAAGAAAAGAGAGGTGAAATATTGGAAGTTGCAAAAAATCTTTTTGATAATAATAGAGAGACAGAAGATTATAAAATTTTTGAAAAATCAAAAGAAGTAAATATAAATTATTTTAAAGAGGTAGTGGGTGGTATCGGGTCGACTTTTGATAATCTTATTTATGAATCAGAGGCTGGTGTAAGAGGTGAAGCGATAGTCAAAGAAAATATGAATCTAGAATCAGAAAAAGAAGTTTTTGAAACTGGAGAAGGTGGGGCAATAGTTTATGATACAAAGAGGAAGAAAAACAACGAAAGTGATGAGACCATTAAAAGCGTTTTTATAAACAGTGAAGGCCATCCAACATATGAAGCAAAAGATCTTGGTCTTTTACAATTAAAATATGATTACTTTCCATTTGATTATAATTTTTTTGTCACAGATAATGAACAAGTACCTCATTTTGATATTGTTCTTGATGCTGCTAGAAAAATAAATGAAGAATGGAAAGGTGTAAGTGAAAAAAGTTTCCATGTTCCTCACGGGAGAATGACAGTTAAAGGTGAAAAGATGTCTACAAGACTCGGCAACGCTCTTTTATTGGAAGATATTTTATCTATTACAAATAATAAAGCTAAAGATAAATTAAATATAGAAAAAATAAAAGCATTAAATGAGAATGAAAAAAATAAATTAATAAAGAATATCTCTCTTTCTGCTTTAAAGATTGCAATTTTAAAATCAAAGCCTGGGCTTAATATTGATTTTGATTTTGACACCTCTCTAAACTTTGAAGGAGCGACTGGTCCATATCTTCTTTATACTTATGCTCGCGCAAATTCTATTTTAGAAAAAGCTGAGGTGGAGCAAGCTAAAAAAGTAGAAGATTCTTTTAATCGGAAGAGCA
>JAUPLJ010000063.1 GCA_030837425.1 Patescibacteria group bacterium | reverse complement strand
ATAAACAGAATTATAGACTCGTTCCCAGCAGAGCAACAAAGCCAGATCCGTATGGAAATATCAACATCCTTAATAGGTATTTTTTCACAAAGGCTTATTCCTGCAGCCGCTGGAGGAATGATTCCAGTTTTTGAATTACTTTTAAATAATGTAGCAGTTGGGAATTTGATTCGTGATGATAGAATACATGAGCTAGATCTTGTCATCGAGACAGGCAAAGATCAAGGAATGATTGATTTTAATAGAAATCTTGCAGAGCTTGTCCGTGCTGGAAAAATAACACTTGATGTGGCTTTGGCCAATTCACGCAATCCAAGAGCGCTAGAAAAAATGATATAAAATTATGCTATTTAAATATAAAGCTATAAATCCGGACGGTACTAAAGTTGAAGGAAAAACAGAAGCAGCCAGCGAAGATGATGCAATTGGAATACTCCAAGACAAACAACTCATAATTGTTTCCTTAGAGCTTTTTGAAGAGAAAAATCTTTTTGGCTCACCAACCACAGGATTTAAAATTCCCTTTTTTGGTCCTAAAATTGAAGAAAAAGATGTGGTGGTCTTTTCTAGACAAATAGCAACTCTTTTCCAATCTGGAGTTTCAGCCCTTCGTGCTTTTAGGCTTGTTGCCACCGAGACAGAAAATCCAGAATTAAAAAGAATTTTGAATTTAATAGGTGATGATATCCAATCAGGCCTCTCTATTTCTGTCTCAATGGCTAAATACGATAATATTTTTGGTAAATTTTATTCAAACATGATAAAAGCAGGAGAAGAATCTGGAAAGCTAGATGAATCTTTTGATTATCTTGCTGAATATTTGGATAGAAATTTTGACCTCACTCAAAAATTAAAAAAAGCCTCAGTTTATCCTATGTTTGTCTCTATTACTTTTCTTGTGGTCATGATAGCCATGATTATATTCGTCATTCCTCAGATGGCCGGAATGCTTCTCGAAGAAGGGCAAGAGCTACCACTTGTGACTAAATTAGTCCTTGGAGTGGGGACTGTCGCTAAAAATTACGGAATACTCATACTTATAGTCGGTAGTGTAGTAGGCTATTATTTATACAATATAAGCCAAACCCCATCAGGCAGACAATATATAGATTATTTTAAATTAAGAATACCAGTTTTTAAAGTTTTGTATAAGAAAATTTTCTTATCCAGACTTACAGACAATCTAGATACAATGCTCACCTCTGGAGTGCAGATAGTGAGAGCATTAGAAATTACTTCTGAAGTTGTAGACAACACAGTCTTTCAAGATCTTTTAATCAGAGTTTCTAAAAAAGTTAAGGGAGGAAAATCTTTATCCCAATCATTTTATGAAGAAGAAGAATTACCAAATATTTTAGTCCAAATGACAAAGATTGGAGAAGAGACAGGCAAACTAGGATTTATTCTAAAAAGTCTATCTAGCTATTATAAAAGAGAAGTAGAGACAGCTATAGACACAGCTCTTGCCCTTATTGAGCCAACCCTTATTATCTTTCTTGCTGGGGGAGTAGGCGTATTATTGGCGGCTGTTCTTATTCCTATGTATTCTGTCGTTACAAATGTATAATTTTTATCCACAGTTTTTCTTATAATTGCCCATTTACTTATTTTCTTTGCTATAATATATATATCTTATAAAAAAGAAAAATTATTTTATAAATTAAAAATATGAAAACAAAAAAATTATCAAAAGGCTTTACCCTTATCGAGCTCCTAGTGGTCATTGCTATTATCGGTATTCTTGGAGCTATTATTTATGCTCCTTTCCAATCAGCTAGAAGAAAAGGGCGTGATGCACAAAGAGTGATAGAAATGAAAAACCTAGTTTCTACTATTACTTTGTATGCGGATAGCAATGGAGGGAATTTTCCTTGTTCTATGGAGGTCTTAAAAGACTCCTTATCAGACTCATTACCAAAAAATGTAAATCTGGGGATCGCAGAAGATCTTACAAAATATAATTACGCAGCGTATTCCGCATCTTCTTCATGTGTCGGAGGGGCTGCAAAAGGATTTCACCTTTGGACTCACTTAGAAACAGTCAGTGGAGCTCTTGATGGAGCTGCAAAATGTAAAGGATTTATAGCTTCTCAACCAACAGGAACCACAACCTCTGCTTGTGCAAATTTTGGATCAGGTGCAACTATGTCATTAAGTGATAGCGGAGTTGATGAAGATAATTCTGAGGCAATGTTTTTATCTGCTGATAGAGTCCCAAATCCTACTCAAAATCCAACCGAAGGTGATGCAGATGCGGTATGTGCAACCCAGACAAATTACTGTATTCTAGATTATCATCAATAAAATAATTTTTTATCCACTTATAAAAAGATCTCAATTGAGATCTTTTTATTTTTTATGATAAAATTTATGTATACCTATTTTATTTATGAAAACAAATAATTTAATAAAAGAGGCCAGACATGGCTTTACCCTTATCGAGCTCCTAGTGGTCATTGCTATTATCGGTATTCTTGGAGCTATTATTTATGCTCCTTTTCAAGCAGCCAGAAGAAAAGGGCGTGATGCACAAAGAGTGATCGAGATGAAGAATATGCTTTCCTCTCTCACTATGTATGCAGATAGCCACAATGGACAATTCCCATGTGAT
>JAUPLJ010000062.1 GCA_030837425.1 Patescibacteria group bacterium | reverse complement strand
CTAGACATGGGATTCGTAGATGATATGAAATTCTTAATGAGAGAGATTCCAAAGCCTCATCAGACAATTTTCTTTTCAGCTACAGTTTCTCCTGCAGTTAGCCATATAATTAAAGAATTTTTAGTTGATCCAGTATCCATACAAGTAAAGACTCGTGATACTGCAGCATCTATTGATCAAGATGTGGTACGTGTCAGAGGTAAAGAAAAGATGAATGTGCTTCATGATTTACTTGTTGATCCAGAATTTGAAAAAGTTATTATATTTGGTAAAACAAAATTAGGTGTAGACAGAATTCATAAAAATTTACAAATTTTAGGACACAAATCTATCGCTCTTCACGGAGACAAAAGACCAAGAGAAAGAAATTTTGCAATCAAATCTTTTAAAGATAATCATGCAAAGATTTTAATCGCGACAGATGTCGCAGCTCGTGGGCTCGATATTCCAAATGTATCTCATGTTATCAATTATGATTTACCTTCAACATATGAAGACTATATCCACAGAATTGGTAGAACAGGCAGAGCCGGAAAAGTCGGAAAAGCATTAACATTTATTGATTAATAAATTTAAAATATAAAAACCTCGTCAGATTTTTGACGAGGTTTTTATATTTTAAACAATACTTTTCTTTTCTCTTTTAAATTCTTTTAATTTTAAAGTTTCTCTTTTATCAGCTTTATTTTTTCTTTTACAGATTCCTATTTCTAATTTTAAAAGTCCATGATCATTAAAAATTTTTATTGGAAGTAGTGAAAGACCTTTTTCATTTTCTGTTGCTAGTTTTAAAATTTCTGACTTTTTTAAAAGTAATCTTCTTGTGCGGTCATTTTCTATTTTTCCTTTTTTATCTTTGTCATGATTTTGATAAGGGGAGACGCTCATGCCGACGATGAATGCTTCGCCTCCACGAATGATCACTTTGCTTCCATCGATTTGGGCTTGGGAGCCACGGATAGATTTTACCTCATTACCAAAAAGCTCGATGCCGGCCTCGAGTTTATCTTTTACTTCGTAATTCAAATGTAATTTTTTATTTTCTACTAATGACATAAAATTTATTACAGAAATAAAACATTTTTCAATTTTCTTTACCCTAAAGGGCTCCGACAAAAATTGAAAAATATTTCATTTCTTAAACATTCACATTTTATCATATTTGTGTTAATATTTCTCCATGTATTCTTTATGATAAAAATCAAAATTAAAAAGATGAAAGTCCCTCAAAATAGTAAAAATAACAAAAATAAAAAGCCAAAAAACCTATTATGGCAGTTTTTCAATATTTTTATTTTATTTGTACTCTTAATCTCACTTTATTCAGGTATTTCAAAATATATTTCAGAAAGTAATCCTAAAAAAGAAATTTCTGTATCAATGAGTGAAATAGTTAAAAAGATTAATCTAGAAAATTCTTCTTCAACAAATGCTACCACTTCAACAAGCTCAGTGACCACTCTAACTGTCTCCGGAGATAAAGTTTCTCTTGAAGATTCTTCAACTACTGTACTCGTCGCGATTAAAGAAAGTAACGAAAGTCTTTTAAATGTTTTGAAAAATTATGGGGTCTCTACTTCTAGCTTAAACAATTTAAATATTAAAATTGAAGATCAATCAGGATTTAATTTTTTCTCTGACATACTTCCATTTTTGCTACCTCTTATATTTTTAGGAGTTATGCTTTGGATGCTTCTTCGAGGAGTAAAGGGGGCAAATATGCAAGCTCTTTCTTTCGGGCAAACAAGAGCAAAATTAATCGATCCAAATGACACAAAACAAAGAATTACTTTTAAAGATGTTGCTGGAGCAAAAGAAGCGAAAGAAGAACTAGAAGAAGTTGTAGATTTTCTAAAGAGTCCAAAAAAGTTTTTAGAAATCGGAGCAAAAATTCCAAAAGGATTATTATTGATGGGTGCCCCAGGGACGGGAAAGACATTATTAGCCAGAGCTGTAGCAGGTGAAGCAGGGGTGCCATTTTATCATTTGTCTGGAAGTGAATTCGTGGAAATGTTTGTTGGGGTTGGAGCTTCAAGAGTCAGAGATTTATTTAATGAGGCAAAGAAAAATTCTCCAGCAATTATTTTTATTGATGAGATAGATGCTGTAGGGCGCGCGAGAGGTGTAGGCCTTGGTGGAGGTAATGATGAAAGAGAGCAGACGCTAAACCAAATTCTTGTTGAGATGGACGGCTTTGAGCCAACTGAAAAATTAATTGTGATTGCTGCTACAAATAGGCCAGACGTTCTCGATAAAGCATTATTGCGCCCTGGAAGATTTGATAGAAGAGTAATGATAGATTTACCAGATAGAGAAAGTAGAGAAGAGATTTTAAAAGTTCATAAAAAAGAAAAGCCTCTTGCAGAAGATGTAAATTTAAGAGTCATAGCAGAAAGGACTCCTGGATTCTCAGGTGCTGATCTAGCAAATATTATGAATGAAGGAGCAATTCTTGCCGCGAGAGAAGGAAGAAAAACCGTGGCCCAATTTGATTTAATAAGAAGCATAGAAAAAGTAATGATGGGCCCTGAGCGTAAATCACACATTCTTTCTGATAAAGAAAAAGTAGCCTACCACGAAGCAGGGCATGCTTTAGTTGGAGCAGTACTTCCAAATGCAGACCCAATTCAC
>JAUPLJ010000005.1 GCA_030837425.1 Patescibacteria group bacterium | reverse complement strand
TGTGTACAACTCGTACAGCAGTCTCTCTTTTATTTACATTTTGCCCTCCTGGTCCACTAGATTTTGAAGTCTCTGTTTCTATATCATCTCCATTTATGCTTTCTTTAAACTTTTCAAATTCTAATTTTGGCAAAATTGGTAAGATTTCAATCATTGCGAAGCTTGTATGGCGCTTTCCATTTGCGTTAAATGGAGAAATTCGCACAAGTCTGTGCACTCCTGATTCATTTTTAATTTTACCATATACATTTTTTCCAATTATTTCTAAAGATATATTTCTATATCCTCCATGATCATTTTTATTTTCGTGTAAAAAATTTACACTAGTTATTTTGGTTTCTTGTCCAGCTGAAGCTTTATGCGAAAGCTGATCAAAATATTTTAAATACATACTTAGCAGCATTCGAGCCCAATCCTCACTATCATCACCTCCTGCTCCTGCTAAAATATTTAATACGGCACTTCCTGCATCAAGCACACTTCCTCCTTCAGCTTGCGCTTTTAATTCTTTTATTTTTTGTATCACTTCATGAGCTTTCATTTTATCATTCCAAAAATCAGCACTATTCATTTGCGCTTCAAGAATTTCTATTTGATTTTGAATATTTTGGTTGTTTATTGTCATATTTTTGAGCCACTTGCAGGAATCGAACCTGCGACCTCTTCGTTACGAGTGAAGTGCTCTACCAACTGAGCTAAAGTGGCCTGAATACCTATTTTAACAAATAATTATCTAAAATTAAATTCTTCAAAATGGAAATCTGAAAAGTTTTCTTTTTTAGCATCATTTATAATCGCTTCACGCATTGGCGCTGGGCCACAAATATAAACAGAAGTATTATTTTTATCATTTATTAAAGATAATAGACTTTCAAATTTAAAAAATCCCATTTTACTTGTATCATGAAGAATAAATTTAATATTTTCTGGTAAATCTTTTTCTATTTCTTCTTTATAGATTGCTTCTGATTCACTCTTTACACTCCAAACAAAAATTATTTTTTTATTTAAATTGTTTTCTTTTTTATAATCTTCTAGCATTGAAATAAATGGAGTAATGCCAATACCTCCCGCGATCCAGATTTCTAAATTATTTTTACTTTTTTTAGAATTAAATTTTCCATATGGGCCCTCTACGATTACATCTACATCCTGATTTATTTTTTCAAATAAATCTTGAGTCCAGTCTCCGAGTGATTTTACAGATAATCTCACAACGCCTTTTTCGTTATAAGAATTAGACATGGTAAAAGGGTGAGACTCTTCTAAATCAGCTTGTTTAAATTTAAAAAAAGCAAATTGCCCAGCAACCCATTTTATACTTTCATCAATTGGTGACAATTCTAATTCTGTCGTTTTTGCTTCTTCGAATTTTTTAATATTTGATATTTTATATTTATATTCAGTTTTAAATAATTTATAAATAAAAAGTTTATAAAATAAGCAGTATATACCGATTGCATATACAACATACATGTACACAGAAAGAAATGGATTAGAAAATGTGAAGCTTTGTACCCCGACAGAGTGATATATACCTACCAAAAATATGACCCACATAAGATAATGAGTATATTTCCAAATATTGTAAGGAATATTTAAAATCTTTTTTACATAAGGTATATGTGGGAGTCCTGAAATCAAAATAGATGCAATCAATGCATACATTAAAGGATTGGCTATTTCTTTTGAAAAAGAAAAGAAGCCTGTGTAATCAAATCTTGTACTCGTTATAAGATTGCTATGAAGAATAACTAATAATAATACTAAATATCCTGTGTATTTATGGATTACATAGATTTTATCTAGACCAGAAAAAAGATATTCAGCGTATTTGAATCTACAAGCAAGAGAAATATTAAAAGAAATGAGGCGCATCATTAATGTCGAATAAAATTCTCCTTGATTATCAATAATAAAATCAAAGAAATTTGTATATAGCCCAAAAATATCATCTCTTTTTAAAAAGAAAAAGACTATATACCATATAGCAATGTGAGAGATCACCATTAATGGTAATACATAATTAACTTTTATTTTCATATCTTTAAAATAATAACACGAAACTGGAGCCAATAATCAGGATCGAACTGATGACCTCATCCTTACCATGGATGTGCTCTACCAACTGAGCTATATTGGCAAAAATTACACTAGATTATAGCAAAAAAAAAACTAGTCTCCAATAGAAAATATTTTGCTTGGGGATGTGTGGCCAGAGATTAATCTAACATTATTAGTTTTTAATTCTCTTTTTAAAATTTCTAATACTTTTTCATTCGCCCAACCATTTCTCGCTTCCTCTTTTACAGACATCAAATACTCATCATCTTTTTTAGATTTTTCAAAAGATTCATTTTTAGCTTCTGTTTTGACTTTAACTTTTATATACATTATTTTTTAAAATCATTCTCCTTTCTCCAATTCTCTATATCTTTATGATTTCCAGAAAGAAGAACTTTTGGAACAATATATTTTTTAATTTTTCCTGTCTTTTTATCCCCTATTTTTCTTTCATAAATTTCTGGTCTAGCATAAATTTCACTACTTGCAACTCTATTTTCTTCCAAGCTTTCATTATCATGTAGCACTCCAGAGATTTGTCTTGATATTGCATCAATCATGACAAGAGCTGGGATTTCTCCACCAGTCAAAACAAAGTCTCCAATAGAAATATTTTCTATTTTAGTGTTTAATGTGATTCCTTTTGATTTTAATTCTTTCTTTTTATTTAAAAGTAAATCTTTTAATATAGTATTTACTCTTGCATCAACTCCTTCATATCTACCGCAAATAAAAATAATGTGATTATATTTTTTAGCATAATCTTTCGCTTCTTTATTTGTAAAAACATTAGCTGATGGCACAAAGTTTACTATCAAGATATTTTTCTTCAAGATCTTTTTATCTTTATCTATTTCTTTTAATATTTTTTCAAATGTATTAACAATCGGATCAACCCAAAGCACCATCCCAGGCCCTCCACCAAATGGCTTTCCATCTGTTCTTCTGTGTTTGTCTTTTGTAAATTCACGAAGGTGGAATGATTTAACAGATATCAATTTATTATTTTGAGCACGACCCAAAATAGACTCATTTGTATATGAATCTATCATCAACGGAAAAAGTGTAATTGCAAAAAATTTCATATATTTAATAATATATTAACAAAAAAACACAACTTTACATAGTAAAAACAAAGTGCTATTATTTTATAATACCAAACTGATTTAAAAATGAGATTTTTAGACAAGTTATTTAAAATCGTTATAGTAATCTTGATTTTAGGTATAGCTATAACCATGGGTTATTATGTTATATTTCCATTTAAATAATTGGAAATAATAACAAAAAGGACTTTGATTTTAAAGTCCTTTTTTTATTTTATATAATACTTGACATATATATTATAATATGCTATATTATAAGAATAGCAATCTTGCTAACGTACCTTTCAATTTTAAAACATGAAAAAATTAATTTTTATTGGAGTGTTCTTGTATATACTTTCTTTAATAATAACTAAAATGTTATTAAATTCAGAAATTATAACCCCTTCTGAAAGAATGAATATTTCTATTTGGAGTTTTCTATCTCTTGGATTATATTTTCTGATAACAATGTATGTAAATACTTTTCCTGATAATCCAAAAAATAAAAAAAGATGAGCTGCAATTATAATTGTAAGCTTAATTATTATTGATGATATCTTTAGAATAAAAGGACTTTTTAAAAACGATTACCATTTTATTTTATGGATCCAATATTTTACAGCAGTATTTTTTGGAACAATTCATTTCTTATTTAGAAAACAACTTCAAAATTAAAAATAAAAAGCCTCAGAAAAATCTGAGGCTTTTTTTATTTTAAATATTTTTTATGCCATCCATTACTGCGTCGACATCATCAAGATGAGATCTATACCCTTCTCCTGATTGTGCCCCAAGCATTTCTGCTGGCTCATTAATCTTTAGATTAACTCTGGCGTTGTTTTTCATTCCAACAACTCTTAGTAATGTCCTGATTGCTTTTGCTGTAGCACCTTGGCGACCAATAATTTTCCCCATATCTTCTTTTCCAACGTCTACGGTGATTAAAACTCCCATTTCATCAACCTTTCTATCGATCTTCACTTCATTTGGATTGTCTACTAAACTCTTAACGATATATTCTACGAATTCTGAATCTTTAACCATATTTTTATTTACAAATTTTTATTTTTAAAATAAATTTAATAACAAATTAATTATAACACGACAAAAATAAAAAATTTAAAAATTAATTAAATCTGTGTAAAAGAAATTACTTCTTTTTTAATTCTTTCTTAATTTTAGTAATGCTCTTTTTTGGAAGGACATTTTTTTTCTTTCCTTCTACTAGATTTTGCGCAACAAGAAAATTGTGAACTGTAGGAGATACTTGGGCTCCGACACTTATCCAGTATTTTACTCTATCACCTTTAAATTCATTCTTTCCGGCTTTTGCATTATAAAATCCAAGATCCTCAATGAATTTATGAGTCTTTGGCTTGTATGTGCTAGGAGTGACGATCAATTTAAAATGAGGGTCATTCTTTCTTCCGAGTCTTTGTAATCTGATTTTTAGCATAATTATTTGTTATTAATTTTTATGGAGAGAGTATAACATAAAAAGTAAAATCTAGCAATTTATCCCTTTATTAGCTCATAATCTATCTGCCTGAGCTCCATATTTGTATCTTTTACCTTGATTTTTATTCTGTCGCCTATTCTCCATTGCTCTCCTCCATTTTCACCAAAGACTCTTGATTTCTTTTCATCATAAATGTAAAAATCATCTCCCAGGTCTTTTAAGCGAATCATTCCTTCCGATTTACTTTTCTTTTCTTCTACATAAATTCCCCATTGGGAAATACCAGAGACTATCCCGTCAAATGTTTGTCCAACTCTGTAGCTCATGTATTCTACTTGCTTATATTTTATGCTTCCACGTTCTGCGTCAGCTGCTTCTTTTTCTCTTTTACTTGCGAGGTCACACATTCTATCAAAATAAGCTTTTTCTTCTTTTTTTGGAAAATCTTTTTTAAGAATACGCATTAAGATTCTATGAAGCATCACATCTGGATATCTTCTGATTGGTGAAGTGAAATGAGAATAATATTGAAATGCTAGCCCATAGTGCCCAACATTTTTTGTAGAATAGATGGCTTTTTGCATACTTCTTGAAATATGCATTGAGAGTAAATCTTTTTCAGCTTCGCGTCCTTCAGTCTTTAATTTTTCAATAAGCTTATTTAATTCACTTGATGGGATTAGTCCGTCTATAAATCTTACTTTTTCATCCATAGATCTGATAAATAAATCTAAAGCATGCATTTTTTCAGGATCTGGTTTATCATGAATTCTGTATACAGAAATATCAGCATTATTTGTTTTAATTTCTTCATCATGAATAAATTGAGATACATTTCTATTTGCAAGAAGCATGAATTCTTCAATAAGCTTATTGGTCTCTTTTAATTCTTTTATATACACATCCACTGGTACACCTTTTTCATCCAATTTAAATTTAACTTCTTCTGATTCAATGACTAGTGCACCATCTGCTATTTTCTTTTTTGCAAGATTTTTTGCAAGAGAGTTTAAGATAGACAATTCTTCATGATAAAGGCCGGATTCATTTTCTAAACTTTCTTGAGCATCATCATAAGTAAATCTTTTATTAGAATTTATTATCGCCCTTCCATACCAAGCATTAAGAACCTCACTTTTCGCATTAAGCTCAAATACAGCACTCATTACCAATCTATCTTTTGCTTCTACAAGAGAGCACAGATCATTTGACAGCACTTCTGGGAGCATTGGGATGGTCCTGTCTACTAAATAAACGCTAGTCTCTCGAAATACTGCCTCATTATCCATCTTCATTTCATTTTTAAGATAATAAGATACGTCAGCAATATGAATTCCAACTTCATAATTACCATTTGGAAGTTTTTTAAAGCTTAATGCGTCATCAAAATCTTTAGCATCTGCTGGATCTATGGTAAAAGTTGTAATATTTCTAAAATCTCTTCTTCCGTCTATCCCGTTTTCATCTATAACTTTATCTTCATCTATTATTCCTCTTTTATGAATCACTTCTGCTTCTGCTTCTACATCAGCACTATGTTCATCTGAAAATCCTCTTTCAAGGGCAAAAGCAAGCACTTCCGCATCATTGTCTCCCGGTTTTCCTAAAATTTTTATAACTTTTGCAAAAGGAGCTTTTTTATGATCTTCCCAGCTTGTTATTTCGACTATTACTTTATCCCCAACTTCAGCGCCAATAGCATCTTCTTTTTTTACAATAAAATCTGTATAAGTCTTTTTGTCGTCAGGAATAAGAAAAAATACTCCGTGATCCTCTTCAAGTTTTCCAGCATGAGCATATTTTGCTCTTTCGAGAATTTCATTTACTTTTCCATAAAAAATATCCTCTCCAGATTTTTCATCTTTATTTTTACCAAGCACTTCTACTTCAACGATGTCACCATGAAGAGCGCAATTTAAATGCTCATGATCTATAAAAACAGATTCATTTTTTGTAAAAGATGCATCAATTTTCTCATGATCTTCATTCAATTTTACATAGCCATCACCTTTACTTGTTAAAGTTATTCTTCCGTGGATATTTTTCCGCATAATATTATAAGAAGTATAACATAAAGAGAAAGCCTTCCTATTTCACTATTCGGATCTCTCCTAATTCTTCTTTTACAAATCCATTTATTTCGAGACTCATAAGAGAAACTAGCGCATCTGTATAATTTAAACTGTATTCCTTTTCTAAATCTTGAAGTAAAATATCTTTTTCTATACTTCCAGATTGGATTATCTTTTCTAAAATTTTTCTTTCATTATCACTCATTTGATCCAAAATATTTTTTAATTTTTCTCTATCACTTTCTTTATTAAAATCTAAATCAAGCAACCCTTGTCCGTCCAGGCTAATATTTAGCATTTCTAATATATCTTCTACTTTTGTAACTGGAGAAGCTCCGCTTTTTATAAGCTCATTTGATCCGAGAGAGCCTTCAGCAAAAATGTTATTTGGAATCACTCCGACATTTTTTCCGTATTCCATTGCGAGTCTTGCAGTGATGAGGGTGCCACTTTTTTCTCCAGCTTCAACAATCAATACTGCGTCAGATATTGCAGCCATTATCCTATTTCTTGCTGGGAAAAAATATAGCTGACTTTTCATCTCTTCTTCAAATTCTGAAAGTAAAATCCCATTATTATTTATAATTTGCTCTGATAAATTAATATTTGCAGATGGATAAATGACTTTTGTCCCAAGCCCCGATCCTGGAATAGAGATTGTTAATAAATCATTCTTTAAAGCATTGTTGTGAGCAAGAGAATCAATACCGAGAGCAAGCCCAGAAACTATAATAATATTTTTACCTGCTAAATTTTTTAATAAATATTCCAAAGCTTCTCTTCCGTACGCAGAATTTTTCCTAGAGCCCACAATGGTCAAAATCTTGTAATCTACTCCATCAATATTTTTATTTAAAATATTTTCTAAAGCTTTTTTATCTTTAGATTTTATATAAATAGATTTTGGAGAATCGTGAATTTCTAAAAGTGGAGATAATAATTTATATTTTGAAAAGTCTTCTTTCAAAATATGAGTATTTAAAATTTCTTTTTTAACATCTTCTTGCATAAATATATTTTATCATGGAGATAATAAAATTATTTTTTAAAATATTAAAAATAAAAACAATCCTGTAAAAAATACAGGATTGTTAATTAATTATTAATTTGAATTGGTATGTCTACATATCTTAGTATGGTAAAAGAAATGAAACAAATAACGACTGAGAGTATAAAAGATAAAAACAATATATAGCTATTTTTAGAAGAAAAACTACTAAACATTTTTTCTAATAATTGATAACCTAGCTGTTGAACTGGAGTATAATCTACTGTTTTTATAAAATTATTAGAATCTAGATTAATTTTAAATAATCTTTCATCTCTTGATCCATATTCATCAACATCATAAATTGTAAACATACCATCTTCTTCTACACCTAAAAGTGGCCCTGAAGTCTCATAAATGAACCAATTACCAATTATTAAATATAATCCCGGATCCAAAATATACACATCTTTTTTATCAAGCCTATTTCTTACAGCTCTCAAATAACCACTTTTCACTTCTATTATAAATGTAGATAAAAATAAAAAACAAGTTATAGGATCTGTAATATACTGGATAAATTTGTAGGTATTAAAGCTAACATGTATTCCTTTTGGAAAGATAAAATCTGTTAATATATAATTAATCAAATATGGATTAATATAGATATACAAAATCCAAATAATTAAAAATTCTAATAGAGATGGAAATCTTAAATATTTAGGACTCTTGATTTTACCTTGTCTTATTATAAAATAAGAAAAAAGGTTAACTACCGCAAACAGAAAGAAAAAACAGAGAATTTTTGCAGTTAATACTACGGCTGCAATTATTATAAATGACATTATTATAATAAATATAATAACCACTATAACAAAACCTGATAAAAACTTTTTCATTATTAATAAATTTTAAAAGTACAAAAATATTGTTTATATATAGAATTTCCTTTTGTTTATAGATACAAAAAGAAACAGAATTTTCTGCAGATAAAATACTACATTTTTAGAATTTAATCAAGAGTGATTTATAACGCCTTATTTTTTCCAATATGGCTAATATTATAAATTACTAGCAATAAAATAAGTGATGACAGATACAGAAGCAGCAAGCACGGCACCCCAAACGAGATCAACAATTGTGACTAAAAATGGCCAATCTTTAGCGATAGCTAAATTTGTCAAATCATAAGTCGCATAACAAATTAAACCAAAAAATGCTCCAAAAAGAATGGCGTGAGTCCAAGAGTTTTTTTCTACAGCTGGCAAAATCACAAATAATACAAGACCTGCTATAAATATTAAATAGAAAATAATTGCAGCAGTCCAATTTATATCAGTCTTCATAAGTGAGCCAATTTGAGAGCGGTAAAAATTTTTCGCTACTACTCCAAGCCACAGCATATCAATAGCAAAGAAAATGGGAAGCGCGATCGCATAAAGCTTTATAAACATAAAATTAATTTATTTTTTTATTAATAATTTTCCTGTAAAAAATATAAACAAAGCTAGACAGACTATTAATGTGATGATGATACTCTGATACTCTTGATTAAATCCATTGACAGACACGTGTTTGAATAATATTCCAAAATATGCCCAGATGAGTACGAGAGCATAGGCAATATTTTTATCTTTTTTAATCATCAAGATCCCTATCAATGCTCCCGCTAAAAGGATTATACTTGTCCAGATAAAATCTGTTATACCAAATCCATTCCAATTTATACTCACCAAAAACACCGTGGTGTTAGCAATCGCTGCCACAGTTATCCATCCAAAATAAATACTAAAAGGAGTTGAGATCAAAAATTTTTCTCCTGATGTCAATTGCTCTTTATAAATAATCCTTGTAATCTTTATAAGAAGAATGAGTAGGGTCGCCATGATCAATACTGATAATCCTATAAAATCATAATGCCAAGCAAATATCCAAGAGATATTAGCGAGTGAAGTATAAATAAAAAGAGTGTTTATATTTCTTAGAAAATTTTCTTTACTTTTATTTTTTCTAGACAGTATAAATTGATAGAGCGTATACAAAGCGAGTAAAAGATAAATTAGTCCCCAAATAGAAAATGTCACTCCAGCTGGAGCAAAGAGATTTGGATAAGAGTCAGATATCACACCAGTAGAGCGACCATTGATAGGTAGTCGATTAGCCAAAAAATTGACCATCACCATAGCTATAAAAGATAACACCACAAAAATCTTTACACATATATTTTTCATATAATTATGATTTAATTAAATATATCATATCAAGCCTAAAGATTATTTCAAAATTGAAAAGTGATCATTTTTGGAATAATTTTCTATGAAGATACATTTTCGCGGGGAAATTCAATCGGGTGGACCCTAGCGGATTCGAACCGCTCACCTCCGGAGTGCAAAACCGGCGCTCTACCAAATGAGCTAAGGGCCCAATAAATTTGTAGAGAAATTATAACACAAAATAATATTTTACAAAACAGGCTTTTGTTCTTTAGGACTTAATCTTTTTATCCTCATTCATTTCTTTTTGTAGACTATGAAGATGTTCATCTATTTCTTTTATTAGATTCTTTTCTTTTTCTCTCGCTTCTTCGTCTTTTTTTAATTCCTCTTCTGTCTTATCTATTTCTTGCTTTTCTTTTTTAATTCCTGAAATTATTACATCTGCTCCAATGAATGCTTGCACTAAAAGACCTATTGAGGATAATAAAAGAATACCTAATATAATAGATCCGACTGGAGAAAAAATGATTTTTAAAATTAGTCCTCCTTTGATTTCTAAAATATCAGCTGAATGCCATATACCTCTCCAGTAAAGTACAACTCCTGCTCCGCCGAGAAGAGCATACAAAAATTTACGTTTTGATAGATAAGCTCTATTTTTAAGCTCTGTTTTAGAAAAATAACTTTCTATTTTTTGAAAAAAACTTTTATCTGAATCTTGCATAATTTTTATATATTTAAAAAATAATTATAACATGAGGTGCGAGCGGGAGTCGAACCCGCGAATGGCGGTTTTGCAAACCGCAGCGTTAGGCCACTTCGCCATCGCACCATTTAGAATTTTATTCTAACATAAATCATGATAGAATTATAATTATATAAATATATGAAATTTAATTTTTTTAACAAGCCAAAGAAAGAAGAACCAAAACCTTTAAACCAAGATAAATTTTGGAAGAATACTGAAATAAAAGGTTTTGAGGATTTAAAGGATGAAATTTTAGGAGAAAATCGTTTAGAACAGACAAAAGGAAACTTTCTAAAAAGTGAGCAAAAAGATAGTGAAAATTAATTTTTGAAATTAATTTTTTTGTGTTAAAATGCTCTACATTGCTCGGGTGGTGGAATGGTATACACGAAAGACTTAAAATCTTTTGCCTCACGGCTTGCGGGTTCGAGTCCCGCCCCGAGCACATAAATTTTTATGAATATTTTCCACTCAATAATTTTAGGCGTGATAGAAGGAATTACAGAATTTTTACCTATTTCTTCTACTGGGCATCTAATACTAGCTTCATCTTTATTAAAGATCCCAAGCACTGCTGCACTTAAAAGTTTTGAAATAATTATTCAACTAGGAGCAATATTCGCTGTGCTTATTTTATATCTAAAGGAATTTTTTAATTTAGAAGTCATTAAAAAATTATTTATAGCATTTTTACCAACAGCAATAATTGGCCTGACTATTTATAAAATAATAAAATCTTTATTAGGAAACAATCTGGTAGTTATAGCCTCCCTTTTTATTGGTGGGATAGTAATGATAATAGTAGAAAATTTTTATACCAGAAGAAATCTAAATTCTCCAAAGCTTGATGATAAATTAAAAGTCGAAGAAAAAACAAATTTTAATATAAAAGAAATATCTTACTTACAAGCTTTTTATCTTGGCCTTTGGCAAAGTGTGGCTATGATCCCCGGTGTCTCTAGAAGTGGTGCGACAATTATCGGTGGACTTTTAATGAATTTAAAAAGAGAAACTATTGTAAAATTTTCATTTTTGCTCGCTGTACCTACAATGGCTGCAGCTACCGGGCTTGATTTATTAAAAAGCTATAAAGACATCAGTGGAAATTGGTTAAATATATTTGTTGGATTTATAGTATCTTTTATTTTTGCGATGATATTTATAAAATGGCTACTTGCTTATATTCAAAAACATAATTTCAAAATTTTTGGCTGGTATCGCATTATTATTGCAATAGTATTTTTACTTGTATTGGTCTTATAGACAAAATAAAAAACCATAAATTGAAAAACAGTGCCGTGTCTATTTTGAAATTTTAATTTCAAAAGACTTTAGTTGTTTTTAATTTATGGTCTTCGCCTCTGTCCTACTTGGAGGATCTGGGCTTTTTCTACAAATTTGCTTTGTAGTAATTTTGGCTTTGACGGGTCTTAACCGCTTAATTCTATTTAAGAATTCATTTAAAATACCTAAATAGTATGTCTTTCCGATTTTGCTAATATGTCTCGGCTTTTACATTTAGTAGTGATCGGATAATTAATATATACCTATTGAAAAAAAAATGCAAGTCTCTAAATAATTTAAATGTGGATAAATAAAATTCAAAATTTTTCGTGATATAATTTTAACAACTTAAATTTTGGAAAATTTTTATAATTTTTTTTATGCAACTAAAATCTATTAGCATGCAAGGCTTTAAGAGCTTTGCAAAAAAAGTAAATATAGATTTATCAACTCCTGTGACAGGAGTTGTTGGACCTAATGGGTCCGGAAAATCAAATGTAGCCGAAGCTATTCGCTTTGTGCTTGGAGAGCAAAGTATGAAAGGTCTTCGTTCAAAAAGCGGTAGTGATTTAATTTTTAAAGGATCTTCCTATTTATCTCCTCTGTCTAGAGCCAATGTCTCTATTCATTTAGACAACACAGACAAAAAAATAAATGAAAAAATATTAAGTAGAAATAGTGAGCAAAATGAAATACTTTTAAATTTTATAAATCTTGATGAGATAATCTTAACAAGAGAGATTTATTCTGATGGAGCTAGCGAGTATTTAATCAATGGTACAAAAGTCCGACTAAAAGATGTTCAAGAACTTTTAGCAATGGCAAATATTTCTGCATCATCACACACAATAGTAAATCAAGGAGAAGCAGACAGGATACTTCTTTCAAATAATACAGATAGAAGAGAGATGATAGAAGAGGCCTTGGGTCTACGAATTTATCACATGCGTATCAAAGAAGGAGAGAAAAAACTAGATAAAGTACGAACTCATCTTCGTGAGATAGATCTACTTCATAAAGAAAATACCCCCCATCTCAATTTTTTGAAAAAACAAGTAAAAGAATTAGAAAAAAGAGAAGAAGAAATAGACAGTGCAGCAAAAATGCTTAAGGTCTATTTTTATAAAGAGGATAAAGAAATAAAAGCAAAAAAAGAAGAGACCAAGCATCATGAAAATATTTTTGAGAAAATAAATATTTTAGAAGACGAGCTTCTCAGTCTTTCAAAAGAAAAGGATGGCTTTATAAACAATCAACAAGCCACAGAATCACAAATAGATCTTGAAAAGATGTCTGAAGAGATTAGATATGAAGAAGAAAAATTGGCTATTTTAAATAAAGAAAGAGATATTTTATACAAAGAGATAGTAGGCTTGGATATTGAAATAAAATTCTTACAAAAGAAAAAGGAAGAGGTCTTAAATAAAAATCCTAATTTAAATGAAATTAAAGAAGATATAGAAAATTATCTTTTAAATAAACATACTTTTAAAGCATATGAGGGAAATAGAGATCGCCTTTGGCATAATATTTTATCTTTGTATGAAGCAAAAAAATATGAAGAGTTAAAAACTGATTTACTTTTAGCAAAAGAAGAGGAAAAAGATTTCTTCTCAGAAATAAAAAAAGAAGAGATTCAAAAAGAGCGCGACATAGAAAAAGGAAATACTTTTGATGAGGAAATGGATTCTTTAAGATCTACTGAAAAAGAAAAGAAAATAAAATTTGAAGAATTAAATAATTCTAAAAAAGAAATCGAAATAGCAATTCATCAAAAACTCGAAAAGAAAAATAATTTAAAAGGAGAAGAAAAAGAAAAATCTTATAAAATAGATAACAAGATCCTCTCTCTAAAACTTGAGATAGAAAAATTAAACTCTATAAAAGAAAATATTAAATTAAAAACTGATAATATAAGAAATCAAGAATTTGATTTTGAAAATCTCTTAAAAGAAATGAGTGTATTAATTGGAAGTCTCGCCTTTCAATATAAATCTTTTAATGAAGAAAATATGGCCGATGAAGAGAAAAACCTTTTCGCTTTAGAGCAACATGGACTACTACGAAAAATAGAGAGGAGTAAAATAAGAATAGAAGAAAGCGGAATAATAAATGCTGGTGAAATTCTTGAAGAATATAATAATCTTTCCGAAAGAGATGCCTTTTTATCTAATGAGATAGCAGATCTTGAAAATTCTAGAGTGAATCTAGAAAACCTAATCAAAGATTTAAAAGAGACTCTTCTTGTAGAATTTAATACTGGGCTCGAAAAAATAAATAACAATTTTAATAAATATTTTAATGAGATATTTTCTGGTGGTAAAGCTTCTCTTATTATTGAAAAAATAGAAAAGAAAATCTCTGAAGATAGCTTGGAGGGAGATCTGGAAGAAGAAAAAGAAAAAGAGCCGGGTATAGAAATATCGGTCAACCTTCCAGAAAAAAAAGTAAAAGATCTTCAGATGCTTTCTGGAGGAGAAAGGGCTCTTGCTTCTATTGCTTTAATCTTTGCTATGAGCTCTATCAATCATCCACCATTTATGGTTCTTGATGAGACAGACGCTGCTCTTGATGAAGCAAATGCTAGAAAATATGGGAAAATGGTCCAAAGGCTTGCCGAGAGATCAAAATTACTTATTATTACTCACAATAGAGAGACTATGAATCAATGTGATGTGCTTTATGGTGTCACAGTTGGTGCAGAAGGTTGCTCAAAATTGCTTTCAATCAGATTCGACGAGGCTATAGATTATGCAAAGTAGAATGGTATAATTTAAAATATGAAAAAAAATATAGCGTTAACAATAAATATCATATTAAGTATCATATTAGGAGTACTATTAATATTGTCTTTTATTAGCATCTTCACTGACTATTTAAATTTAGCTACTTTTGCTTTTATTTTATATATTTTTTGGTTATTTGTTATTAATTTATTTTTTTGGATAATGTATAAAAGAGAAAAATATTTATCTATAATTCTCTGGTTTATTATTCTCACGTTGACTTATCTATATTTTACAAAAGTATTCGGTTAATTACTTTTTTGCATTCTCTACATTCTTATTATCTAAGTGGCATTAATTTGCAAAAATAAATTAGTGGTGTATACTCCTGTGCTATAATGAAAAACATAAATTGTAAGTCTTAGTTGTATTTTTATTTTAAAAAAATTATTTTATGAAATTACTAATAGTAGAATCTCCAAGTAAAGCAAAGACGATTGAGAAGTATTTAGGTGGAGAGTATACAGTAAGAGCCAGCGTTGGACATGTTCGCGATCTACCTAAATCAAATAAAAAAGCTGTTGATATCGAAAACGGCTTTATTCCTACATATGAAATTTCTAAAGGAAAAGAAAAAGTGATTGCTGAAATTAAATCTCTAGCAAAAAAAGCAAGTGAAATAATATTAGCAACTGACCCCGATCGTGAAGGAGAAGCTATTGCTTGGCATGTAAAAGAAGCTTGTGAACTTAAAAAAACTAAAAGAGCAGTATTCTATGAGATTACAAAAGAGGCTATTCTTGAAGCTTTAAAGCACCCTCGTGAGATAGATATGAATTTAAAAGAAGCACAAGAGGCACGCCGCGTCCTCGATAGACTCGTGGGCTATGATCTTTCTGGAATGATTTGGAAAAAAGTCCGCTATGGGCTTTCTGCTGGTAGAGTACAATCCCCTGCGCTACGTATTATAATGGAGCGCGAAAGAGAAATCAGAGCATTTGTCCCTGTAAAATATTTCAATATTGCTGCTGAACTTGAAACTATTGGAAAAATAAAAGAATCAAAAAAATATAAATTAGTATTTGATTGTGAGCTAGAGCCTGGAATAAATCCTGAATTAAAAGAAGCTGAAGCTAAGAATTTAACTCAAAAAATAATTACAGAAGGTAAAAATGGTAATTGGTATATAAAAGAGATAAAAGAAACAAATGTAAAATCAAGCCCAAAGCCTCCATTTACAACTTCAACATTACAACAAACAGCTTCAAGTAGGCTTGGCTTCGCTCCAAAAAAGACCATGATGGTAGCGCAAAAGCTGTATGAGAAAGGTTTTATAACATACATGCGTACAGACTCTACCAATCTTGCAGCATCTGCTATTTCTGAAATCTCTTCACTAGTAATTAAAAAATATGGGAAAGAATATTTAGAAACTAGAAACTATAAAGCAAAATCAAAAAATGCACAAGAAGCTCACGAAGCTATTCGCCCAACTCATGTAAACACAATGAGCGTCGGAGCAAATCCTGATGAAAAAAGACTTTATGATTTAATTTTGTCAAGGACAATGGCTTCACAAATGAGTGATGCAAAACTTCTTCGCACAAAAATAATTACAAACTTAGAAAAAAAGAAAGATTATCCAAATTTTTTTATAAATGGATCAGTGATTCTTTTTGAAGGTTGGCTTAAAGTTGATCCAGATGGAAAAAGTGAAGATATAAATCTTCCAAAATTGACAATTGGAGATAATTTAAATTTAAAAACCATAAACTCTATTGAGAAAGAAACCACTCCTCCAAACAGATATAGTGAGGCGAGCCTTATCAAAGAACTTGAAAAAAGAGATATTGGTCGTCCGTCGACTTATGCTTCTATAATATCAACTATTGAAGAACGAGGCTATGTAGACAAGACAAATAAGACACTTTATCCAACAGATACAGGGGAAGTCGTCTCTGATTTTCTAGAAACCAATTTTGCAAAATATATTTCTGATGATTTTACAAAAGAAATGGAAGATGAGCTTGATGATGTCGCAAATGGAAAGCTCACTT
>JAUPLJ010000032.1 GCA_030837425.1 Patescibacteria group bacterium | reverse complement strand
TGCTCTTCCGATCTAACTAAAAATTCTTTAATTATATGGCTAACTGCAGGAGAAACTGTAGCTGAAAAGAAAATTGTCTGATGAGGCTTTGGAATCTCTCTCATTAAGAATTTCATATCATCTACGAATCCCATGTCTAGCATTCTGTCTGATTCATCGAGGACAATAGTGCCAAATTCTTTTATATTTATCACTCCTCTTTCGATAAGATCTTTTAATCTTCCTGGAGTACCTATTACAAAGTTGTGATCATACTTAAAATCTTTTATTTGCTTAAATATTGGCATACCACCAACAGCACAAATACTCCAGATTTTTAATCCTTTAGTAAACTTTTTAAACTCGTCATCGATTTGAACTGCAAGCTCACGAGTAGGAGCAAGGATGATAACCATTTCCTTTTTATTTTTTAAAACTTTATTGATTAAAGGTAAAAGAAATGCTGCCGTCTTTCCTGTTCCTGTATTTGCGATACCTACAAGATCTTTTCCAGCTAAAAGACTTAGGATAGATTTATCTTGAATAAGAGTTGGATTTATATATCCACTATCTAAAATATTTTTCTTTAATCTTTCGTCTATATTTAGACTAAAAAAAGAATTTTCAGGAACATATACTTCATCAGCCACTCTTATTTCTTTTACATTAGATTTATTTATAAATTTTGAAATATCATTAAAGACAGACATTTTTCTTCCTCCTCCTCTTCCACCACTACGAGATCCACCTCCAAAGCCTCCTCTACTTCCAGAGAAACCACCACTACGATTACCAGAAGAATTTCTTCCACGACTATAATTGCCGCCATTATTGCTACTACCGCTATTAGTGTGACCACTAGAAAAAGATTTACTTCTTCTGTCGTCTCCATTTCTTGCACCATCTTTTCCGCCATCGCGACTAAAAGATCTACCATTACTGGCTCTACCATTTGTTTTATTAAACATATTTTATTTAGTCCTTTAGTTTCTAATTTAAGCCGGACTCATGATCTCTGCCATCCTTCAAGACTCATAAATAAAATGATGTTTGGAGTTTCTTCAATTAAGAAACTTAGAATAAAGAGATAAACTTATGGCAAGAGTATAATATATTTAATCTATATTGTCAAATGGCGCATCTTTACAAATGTTAATAAATATTATAATATGAGTCTAGTAAATAATATTAATCAATTAAATTCTTTTGAAAATGAATCCTAAATTAAGAAAAGCGAATCAAATTCTAAAAAAATATTTTCATTTTACACAGTCTCAAGTAGATGAGTCCGAAAAAAAAGGTCTAAAGGTTATGAATAAGGAAGATATAAAATATTTAACAAACTTCAAAAATGAGAGAGGGGCCCTGGATAGCTTCGGTAATTTTGACTCTTATACTACTTTAACAGTTGAAGAATTGTTAGAAGTGTTAGAAGTAAAAAAGGCTAAAGGCTTTGCTGGTGTAAAATTGTGGAATGTAAAACTTCCAAATTTAGATCAGCACCTCTTAGATGATCATGAATATTTTAGAGAAATTGTTTTATCTTCTCCGACTTTAGATTATATTTTTTTTAGCGAAGAAGAGTATGTTAGATTTAAAATCTCTAATTTTCAAAACCTGTTTTCTAGCTTTGAGACTATTGTAAAACAAAATATTATTTAAGAATTTTTAAATTCAAAAAAGGATTGGTATACCAATCCTTTTTTATTTGTTAAATTCTATTTGCTAAAAGATAAATTATGTTGTATAATTCTAAACATTGGGAGTGTCAGGATTCGACACTTAGTTATTTGTAAATGTGGTTTCCGATAATGAAAGTAAATCGTAAAAATCTTTCAACTACGCTGCAAACAATACAGCTAAAGCAATCCGTTCACCATTCGTGGCGTATGGATTCGCTCCAGTAGCCGCTTAATTTTAAGCCGCTTTGGTGTCAACTCTTAGCACATGTCATGAGAGATTTGATAATATAAAGATCATGTGTAGAAAATTTTGAGTTAGTTTTCTCCAAAATTTTTGAAATACAAAAAGCTAAGCTAAACAATTTTTCTTATTTTATATGTTTAGACGAAAAATAAAAAATAAGATACGAAACTAGAGTCATTTATAGAAATTATCTGCACGGGGGTTCAACTCCCCCCACTTCCACAGAAAATATGTTTTGTGCTATAATAAGCCAATAAAATATGCAAAATGTAATTAATCTACAATATTTCTTTTCAACACATCCGACTCTTTTTGTCTCATTAATAGTCTGGAGTCTTGTCTGGAAAGGGTTTGCTTTATACAAAGCTGGAAGAAATAATAGCCCAGTTTGGTTTATTATTTTATTCGTTGTAAATACTCTCGGATTATTAGAAATGGTTTATTTATTTATTATCAAAGACCAAGAAGTAAAAGAAGGAGTGAAATCTGAGACTCCCTCACCTTCTCCAGCACCAGAAATAAAAACAGAAATAATCACTGAAGAAAAAAGTGAAATAGTAGTCGAAGAAAAGAAAGAAGAAATTTCTGCACCAGTGCCAGAAGTAAAACTAGAAGAAGTTAAACAAGAAATAAATCAATAACAACCTATGGCTCTACCAATTAAAAAAGATGATTATAGTTTTAGAAAGTTTTTAAACAAAGTTAGTATTAATAATCAAATACGCGCTTTCGAAATGAGAGTGATAGACGAAAAAGGAAAAAATCTCGGCGTCATTAGTAAAGATGAAGCATTAAGACTCGCAAAAGAAGCAGGGCTAGATCTGATTGAGCTTTCTTCAACTGTAAATCCACCGATTTGCAAAATTGCAGACTACGGAAAGCACACTTACGAAATGAGTAAAAAGAAAAAGGAGGTAAAATCAAAACAAGTAAATAGTGAGACAAAAAATATACAAATGAGTGTAGAGATTAGTGATAATGACCTTGGTATCAAAGCTAAAAGAGCTGCGGAATGGATGAAAGAAGGACACAGAGTAAAAATTGAGCTTCAATTAAAAGGAAGAACAAAATTCATGGAGGATTCATTTTTAAGAGAGAGGTTGAATAGAATACTTGTTATTATCCCCTGCGAATATAAAACGGCTGAGCCTATCAAAAAAGTAGGTAATAAATCATTCATTGTAGTACTTGAAAAAGCTAAGTAATTGTGATATTATTAACCGACTAAGTTAAGCAAATCTCTATTGAGGTTTGTTTTAAATAAATTTATGAAGACAAACAAATCATTATTAAAAAGATTAAAGATCACAAAGACTGGAAAGATTCTTGGAAGAAAGCCTGGATTCAACCACTTTAATGCAAGACAAACAAGAACAAAACAGCTCGCTGGTAAGAAAATGAAGGAGTTTGTTATGACAAATAAAGCAAAGAGAAGATTTTTGCCTGGGTTATTAAAGAAGTAATTTATATAAATCAAATTTATGGCTAGAGTAAAAAGAAGTAAAATCGCAATGAAGCATCGCCGCAATGTCCTAAAGAGAGCAAAAGGATATCAATTCGGTAGAAGCAAAAAAGAAGTAGAAGCAAAAGTGGCACTTCGTAAAGCAGGATCACATTCATTCGCACACAGAAAAGATAAGAAAAATGACATGAGGAAGCTTTGGAATGTGAAAATGAATGCAGCTTTAAGAGAGTTGGGCACAACTTACAGTAAATTCATAAATGCCCTAAAACTAAAAAATATTATTCTTGATAGAAAAATTCTTGCAGATCTTGCAGAAAATAATCCAGAAATATTCAAAAAAATCGTAGAAGCTACAAAGTAATCTAAAAAAATAAAACCTCGTAATTTATACGAGGTTTTATTTTTATTATACTAAATATTAATTTTTAATTTGGAATTAATTTCGTCAAAATATTGAGGATTAGCAAATCCAGATTTTAATTCATCTAAATTATCTGAAAGATCAGCTTTTATAATTTCTGAGGAATCTTTATCTTTTTTACCTTTTTCAATAAAATTATTAATAACTTTTTGAACTTTTTCTGCAACTTGGTCAGTCGAAATAAGACCTTTATACAATAAATATTCCATTCTGTTAGAATTACCTAGCAACGCCCCAAAATGATTAAGGTTATTCAACAAACTTTCTATTTGTGACTGAGTAAGTTCTGGATTATTTATAGTTCCCTTCTCTCTCTCATCAATTTTAGGTTCAATTAAATTAGCCTCTGTAGCATTCACCTCATTTTCAATTTCTTCTTTAGATTTTTCTGGCTTTATATCATATTTGTTAGACAACTCAGCCATTCTTTCTTCTGTCATCGGTTGTTCAGTTGTCTTTTTATTAAAACCTGAATCTTCATTCGAATATATTTTTTCTTGAGACATATTTTTTTGATTATTTATATAAATAAATTATCTCAAAAGGTTAATAAAAAAGCAATTTTACAAATTGCTTTTTTATGTTAATTTATACTTTTGCTTTCAATTCTTCTACCATACTGATGTCCCCCATTTCTTTTCTGTCTGTATTCGCTTTTACCATTTCTTTTAATTTTTCTATAATCTTTTTTGGATCTGATTCAAAAATTACATTTGGATTTGTTCTATTACTGTTTCTTAAAATATCTCTGATGACCTTGTCTGTCGCCCAAGAGCCTTCTAAAATTCCTATCGGTATGTTTGATTCAAAAGCAACTGTAAATTCGTGTATGGTGCCAATTCTGCCGCAACCAAAGACCATAGCGTCCGAGCTCTTTACAAGCATGATATCTCTGACCGGGAATCCAAACCCTGTGAAAATAACCACATCACAAGCATCAAGTGGAAGAAGATAAAGATCTGTGTGCTCTTTTTCATTTGCAGCAGGAGAAAGTCCTAAAGAAAAAATTCCTTTTGATTCTTTGTATCCTTGTGCAGAAGAGTGAGGAAATCCGCTAGTAGCCCCTGTTGAAAGGACGCATCCTTGTCTTGCGATCTCTCTGCCAAGCTCTTTTGCAATATTTAAGACTTTAGGCCCACAATGGGATACTTCTGCTGCACCAGAGACAGATATGACTATTTTCTTTTCGTAATCCATAAAATTGTTTAATCATTAAAAATTATATCATGAAAGTTATGATAGAATCTTTTTAATATGAAAGTAGAAAATTTTGCTGGGACTCTAGTGACCAAAGGAAAGAAAATATTGTTAGTACAAGAAAAACATAAAGAGGCTTTAGGGCTTTGGTCATTACCGCTTGGAAAAGTAGACATGGGTGAGGAAATTGAACAGGCGGCTGTTAGGGAAACTTTAGAAGAAACTGGATTTTTTGTAAAAACAATAGAAAATAAAAACTATTTAATCATTGGAAAGGATTTTAAAAGTTTAAAAAAATTTAACAATAAAATGATAAAATTAAATATTTATAAATCAAAAATAGATTCTGGGAAATTAAAGAAAGGAGATGATGTGTTAGATGTAAAATTTTTTAATATAAAAGAAATACAGAATTTAAAACTAAGAGGAAGTTGGATTATTTATATTTTGAAAGATTTTTTAATTCTCTAATCTCTCCCAATTCTAACTTTTTAATACTTCTGTGTAGATTTGGTAATTTATTTTTAAAAGCTGTGATTAAAATCTGAAGAGTATCACAATGTGCGACAAGTAAAATACTTTTATTAGAGTAGATTTTTTCTAGATTTAAAATTAATTTACTGGTTCTGGCTTGAACATTTTTTGTATTTTCTATTTTTAATTTTTTAAGAGATTTATCATCAAATGATTTGTCCCACTTCCATACCAATTTATAGTTTTCATCACTTGTATTTTCAAAATCACCAAAATTTCTCTCGCGTAATAATTCTGTAAAATTAATATTATTTACTTTTAAAATCTTAGAAGCAACTTCTGCTGATTCTGTTGCCCTTTTAAAATCTGAAGAATATATAACTGTTTCTTTATTTAGATATTTCCCTTTATTTTTAATAATAAATTTATTTATAGAATCTCTAACTTGCTCTATTCCCTTCTTTGTTAGTCCAAATTTAGAAATGCCATTTTCTGGATGACTCAAAACTAAATGAAGTTTAAAAGCATCACTTTCGCCATGTCTTAAAATAAAATATTTATTTTTTAATTTTTTATTTTTTATAAAATTCATACTAAACTTCTATCTCTATAATTTCATGTAATTCTGGCACCTTTACTGGAAGATGATAAAAATCAACAAGCCTTTGTGCAAGAAAACTTTGTGATTGAGGCTCTCCAAGAACTACAAAAACTTTTTCAAGTGAGTCTTTCATTTCTGCTGCAAATTCTTGAAGATGATCTGAATCTTTATGGGCTGAAAATCCTGAAATTTCTACAATCTCAGCATTAACTTTAACTTCTTCTCCATGAATATGAATTGTTTTAATTCCATCTTGCAATTTTCTACCTAGAGTTCCTGCTGCTTGATAGCCGACTAAAAGCAAAGTATTTTTAGGATCTGGTAAATATCTTGCCTCATGATAAACAATTCTACCTCCGTTACTCATACCTGATCCAGCAATTATAATTTTAGGGCTCGGAGAAAGAGGTATTGCTTTTGAGTCATCTGAGGTTTTAGAAATTGTTAGTCCTGCAAAAGAGAAAATGTCATCTCCTTTTCTGACTATTGATTCTATGTTTTCATTAAAATCTTTTTCGTACTTTTGATAAACTTTAGTGATATTTATTCCAAGTGGAGAATCAAGAAATACAGGAATTAATGGAATCTCTTTATGCTCAATCATTTCATTAAAAACAAAAATTAATTCTTGTGTCCTTTCTATAGAAAAAGCTGGGATCATTAAAACTCCTTTTTTTCGGATTATATCTTTAATGGTGTTTTTTAATAGATCTACTCTATCATTTCTATGATTATGGTTTCTGTCCCCATAAACGCTTTCCATAATTAAATAATTTACACCTTTTACTTTTTCTGTATCTTTTAAAAGTGGTGATGGAGAATTGCCCAGATCTCCGGTAAACATAAATCTTTTACTTTTAATA
>JAUPLJ010000031.1 GCA_030837425.1 Patescibacteria group bacterium | reverse complement strand
GATATACAAGATGTAGTAGAAGAATCTTTAATGTCCTCTGAGTATCACTCCGTAGCAAAGTCTTATATTATTTATCGTGAAGAAAGAGCAAAGCTACGCAGAAGAGATATTTTTTCAAAAAGAGTAAATCTAAAACCATACGAATACCCAGAGCTTTATGAATATGTGAGTGCCATTAGACATTCTTATTGGGTGCACACAGAATTTAATTTTGTAAAAGATATTCAAGATTTTAAAATTAATATCAGCGCTACAGAAAGAGGAGCTATTAAAAACTCTATGCTTGCTATTGCACAAATAGAAGTAGCAGTAAAAACTTTTTGGGGAGATATCTATAAAAAAATGCCAAAGCCAGAAATTGGTGCAGTTGGAGCAACATTTGCAGAGAGCGAAGTTCGTCATACTGATGCATATTCTCATCTTCTTGAATTACTTGGTCTAAATGAAGAATTTACAAAAATAAAAGATATACCAGCTTTGATGGATAGAGTAAAATACTTAGACAAAAGTATTGCTAATGCAAGAAGTGAAGATAATAGAGAATATGTCTTGTCTGTGCTTTTATTTTCTTTGTTTATAGAGCATGTGTCTTTATTTTCTCAATTTTTGATAATGATGTCATTTAACAAGAAAAAATCTCTTTTTGCTGGAATATCAAACGCCATAGAAGCGACCTCAAAAGAAGAACAAATTCATGGACTCTTCGGGATTGATCTTATAAATATTATTAAAGACGAGCATCCAGAATGGTTTGATGAAGAATTTAACAATACCATTATAAAAGCCTGCCAAGAAGCCTATGAAGCGGAAAAGAAAGTAGTTGAATGGATTCTTGAGGAAGGGGAATTAGATTTTCTAACAAAAAATACAGTTCTCGAATTTATTAAAAATAGATTAAACAATTCTCTCGACAGCATAGGCCTACCAAGAATTTTCTCGATAGATAATAAATTATTAGAAGAGACAAATTGGTTTGATGAAGAGGTGATAGTTACAAAACATGTAGATTTTTTCCAAAAGAAATCTATTAATTATAATAAAAGAAGTCAGAGTATTACAGGGGACGATTTATTTTAAAAAATAAACATTTATCAGCAAAATTATTAAAAATTTATTTAAATTCAAATTAAAAATATGTATTGGCTCAACGAATATAGTAGAAAATTTTTGACAAAAGATTATTTGCTTCCAGGTATGACTCCTGAAGGCAGAATAAAAGCTATTGCAGAGCATGCAGAAAAAATTTTAAAGAAGGAAGGTTTTGCTGAGAAATTTTACGACTATATGTCAAAGGGTTATTATTCTTTATCTACCCCTGTGTGGCTCAATTTTGGTCTTGATAGAGGTTTACCTATCAGCTGCTTTGGTTCTTATGTCGGAGACGATATGGGACAAATACTTTTTACTTTATCTGAAATTGGAATGATGACAAAAAATGGTGGGGGGACTAGTGCGTATTTTGGAGATATAAGAGGAAGAGGAAGTGAAATAAAAAATAATGGAAAAACAAACGGAGCTGTACACTTTATGCAAATGTATGATAACGCTACAAATATAATTTCTCAAGGATCAGCTAGAAGAGGCCACGTAGCACTTTATCTTCCAATAGACCATAAAGATATTGAAGAATTTTTAAACATTGGTACAGAAGGAGATAAGATTCAAGAGTCAACTTATGCTGTTACAGTACCTGATGCTTGGTTTAAAGATATGATCGCAGGCGATATAGAAAAAAGAAATACTTGGGCGAAAGTTCTTCAAAGAAGAAGCCAGATCGGATATCCATATATTATGTTTAGTGACACTGTAAATAAAAATACAGTAGATGTATATAAAGATAAAAATTTAAAAATATATGCAAGCAACTTATGTAGTGAAATACTTCTTCCAAGTAATGAAAGATGGTCTTTCGTGTGTTGCTTATCCTCAATAAATCTTCTTCATTATGATGAGATAAAAAATACAGATGCAGTGGAGACGATGGTCGCATTTCTTGATGCAGTGATAGAAGATTTTATGACAAAGCTAGAAAAAAGAAGAGACAGTACAGACGAAGCAGATAAACAATCATTTTTATTTATGGAAAGAGCTTATAATTTTGCAAAAGAAAATCGTGCTCTAGGTCTTGGAGTTTTAGGCTGGCACTCACTTCTTCAAAGTAAAATGATTCCTTTTGAAAATGATAAAGCTAAAGAGTTAAATACAGAAATATTTAAATTTATAAATGAGAAAGCTTATAAAGCTTCAAAAGATTTATCTTTAGAATATGGGGAGCCAGAAATATTAAAAGGGTACGGAAGAAGAAATACTACTTTACTTGCCATTGCGCCGACCACATCATCCTCATTTATTCTAGGGCAAGTTTCTCAAGGTATCGAGCCTTCATTTTCAAATTGTTTTGTTAAAGATTTAGAAAAAATAAAAATTACTTTTAGAAATAAATATCTAGAGAAAATTCTAATAGAGAAAGGAGAGAATAAAGACGAAGTGTGGAGAAGTATTTTAGAAAATGATGGATCTGTCGTCCATTTAGATTTTCTTTCAGCTGAAGAAAAGGCGGTCTTTAAAACTTTCCCAGAGATAGATCAAAAAGCAATAATAGAGCAAGCTGCAGACAGACAAAAATTTATAGATCAAGGCCAATCTTTAAACTTAATGATAGACCCATCTATGTCAGTAAAAGATATCAATACTCTTTATGTAAAAGCTTGGGAGCTTGGAGTGAAGACTCTTTATTATCAACACAGCATGAATGCAGCTCAACAATTCAACAGAAAGAAGCTTCAAGATTTAAATGGAAAATCTCAAGACAAAAAACCAGAATATAAAATAATCAAAGCAGAAGATGGAAGTCTTTGTTTGTCTTGTGAAGCATAAATAAAAATATGGAAAATTATCTAAAAGAATTTTTATTATTAGCAGACTCAAAAGCTTTAGCAACATATGCTGATAATTCTATAAACGTAGTTCCGGTTTCTACTATAAAAATTATTGGAGAAGAGATTATTCTAGTCGATTATTTTATGGAGAAGACTGTAAAAAATATTTTAGAAAATGAAAATGTTTCTCTTGTTGCTTGGAAAGGATTATTTGGATATCAAATAAAAGCGAAAGCAAAATATGAAGTAGGAGGGGATAAATTTGTAGAGACGGTAGATTTTGTAAAAGAAATATTACCAGAAAGAGTGGTAAAAGGTATTTTAGTTTTAACCCCAACGGAAGTATTTGATATTGCTCCAACAAAGAATACAAAAGAAGAATTTGGTTTATAAATTATAAAAATATAGTTGTGATATAATTATATTGAAATGCCTAGAGAAATCAAAAAAAAGACAGTCGCTGTCCTTCGTGGAGGAAAAGAAGATTATCATAAATCCATGAAAAGTGGAGCAAATATAATATTATCTTTGTTTTCTTTTCCTGAAGAGATAAGTGTTATAGATGTCGCGATAGATGAAGATGGAAATTGGTTTGAAAGAGGAATTCCATCCGATACTCATAAAGTATTTTCTCAGGCTGACTATTATATTGATCTTACAAAAGATTATAACGGTAGCCACCACAATCTTTCTAAAAAATTAAATATAAAACAAATTTTAGAGAATGACTTTCACAGAGTTTTAAGCAGAGTAAATGTCCGTAGGATTTTAGACCAGCTTGGCTACGAGACCCCAAAATATGTAGTATTGAGAGATTCAAAAAATTTAGAAAACAATCTCAAGATTTTATGGAGTAAATTTCATATGCCTGTAGTTATAAAAGAAGGTGATAATACAAAAAAATCAAAAAGTCTTTTAACATATTCTTTTTTAGAAGCTTATAAAAAAATCAAAGAAATAGTAAATAGTGGAGGTGAGGCTATTTTAGAAGAGCATCTAGAAGGCGAATATATATCTATCGCAGCTATTCCAAATTATAGAGGAGAGGCTTTATATTTCTCTATCCCAATAGAAACAATACATGTATCTAATAGCCCAAGAGTTGTGCAAGGTAAGACAATAAAAGACAAATATCTTATAGACCACAATCATCATAAAAGAAGCCTCACCCATATGGATTCTTCTTTGAAGAAAAAGTTAAAAGGTATAATAGAGGAGATACACACTTCTCTTTCTCTGGATCACCATATAATGCTAGATTTGTGTTTAAAGAAAAAAGACGGCGAATACAATATAAAAATTTTAGAGCTCCACACCAATCCACATCTTTTTGATGATTCTAGGTTTGATTTTATTTTGAGAAATTCTGGTATTGATATGGGTAAATTTATCTTAGGTAGAATAGAAAATCTAGAAGAAGGTGATAAGATTTATTAATATTTACATTTTATAAACCACCAAAAGCCATCAAATTAAATGATGGCTTTTTTATTTTATTTTTAGAGTTTTTAAAAGCTTTTCCACTTCAGCTTCTTTTAACTCTCTCATATGTCCAGGGCTTAGATTATCTAATTTAAGAAACAAAAACCTAACCCTTTTCAAAGAGCTTATTGTGAAATTAAGAGCATTAAGCATTCTTCTTATTTCATGCTTTTTACCTTCAGTTAACACTATTCTTATAAGATTTTTATTTTCTGCGTCTAGAGTTACTTTTTTTGCTGGGGCATAGATTGCTTCTCTTGTTCTTATTCCTTTTTCTAAAAGAGTTTTTACTCTGGGAGTTGTCTTTTCTCTGACCATCACAATATACTCTCTCTCAAATTGATTTTTTGGGTTTAAAAGAGCATCCACTATTCTAAAATCATTACTATAAATAAGAAGACCTTCGCTTTCTTTATCCAACCTTCCTACAGGATCACATTTTAGATTATTTATTGTTTTAAAAGCGGTTTCTTCCCCACGTTTTTTATTATAAATAAAATATTTATGGCTTTTTAATTTTTCATTTATAAAAATAGAATCTCCTTCCGCGACCTTATCTCCAAGAATTGCAATTTTATTATTTATATGTATTTTTTTAGCTTCTATTAATTTATCAGCTTCTCTTCTACTCAATGCGCCAAAATCACTCAAGAATTTATTTATTCTAATCCCGGTTAAAGTTTCTCTTAGGGTGTAATTTTTGAGTTCTACTTTTATTTTCATATTTTTAATTTGAGGATAATTTGATTTCTCTCCATTCTTCTTCTGCCTCATTTTCTTTTTCTATTTCTTCTTTATTTATTATTCGAGTGGCTTGGCCATTTTTTTCTTCAATCTCTTTTATTTCTAGTTTTCTTTTTATTTCTGTGTCTCGTATTCTCATTATTATGAATACTGAAATTATACCAACTAATCCACTTATTAAAAAGATATAGCTTATATCCATATCTAATAATCCTATAAAAATAGCTCCAGCTAGAGAGATGAAAAGAAATCCTATATTTACCATGTTTTGGAATAAGGCTATTAATCCAGCACTTCTCTCATCTACTTTTTTATAAAAATATGCATAGTTTTCAGTCTCCGCTATAGTTGCCCCAAGTCTAGCAATAAACAATATTCCAATCCACAACATTATATTAGTACTATTTATTTTAAAAAAATAAATACATACCATAGTGATACTCATGAGAAGCATACCAAAGATCATAGCCTTCTTTTCTCCAAAGATTTCATCAGAATATTTTCCAAGTCTATAAGGTATAAGAATAAAAGGTATAACTGATAAAGGAGTTATTATTCCAACATAAAGCAGAGTAGGAATTCCTAATGTTTTTGTTAAATAGAGAATTAAATATATATTAACAGCCCCATAAAAAGTATTTAAAGCAAAAGAAGAAGCGATTACTCCTCTTATATCTTTATTATTCCAAACCATTTTAAAACTAGTAAATAGATTTATATGTTTATATTTAGGCTCTTTTACATGATTGAAAAAACGTCTGTTTATATACATAAGAGGCAATAGACTTATTGCACTTAGTATAAATATACCCGTGTACCCAATAAATTCGAAAAATTGAGCCGCAATAAACGGCGCAATGATAGCCTGAACATTATACAAAGTCAGCACAGTTCCTCTTATTGAGCCAATATTTTTATGATCAGAAAATTCTTCTATAAATATATTTATAGACACCCATATTAATGTACTAAATATAATATGCATTACAGAAAATATGCTCAGATAAAAAATACTTAAAGAGTCTGAAAGAGCGAGAAATGACGTAGTTATAAACTGAATTATTAATACAGTTATTAATGTCTTATAATTTGTAAATTTTTTGAGGATATCTCCAAAGAAATTAGAAATTAATATAGACACAAATGCGGACACGGTATAAATCATACTAAGCTCAAATCTACTAAAATATTGGCTCAGATAGCTTGAAAAAATAAAATAGGTTATAAAATTATGCAGAGCATAAAAGACAACAGAAAAATATATTATAGTTAGTAATTTTTTTTTATATTGTTCATCCATATATAAATCCCATTATACTACAATAATTACAGGTATTATGACTGGTCTTTTTGCAGTTTTTTGTAATAAGAATTTTGATACAGTTTCGCTTAAATGATTTTTTATATCATCCATACTTATATTTATATTTTTTTCAATATCTTCTTCTATAATCTTTTTAGATAAAGATCTTGTCTGGTAAAGCAGATCTTGGGACTCTTTTAGATACACAAATCCTCTTGATATTAGATCGGGGGATTTTTTTAGTTTCTTTGTGTGATTATCAATAACTCCTATGATTACAAACATTCCATCTTCTGCTAGTGTTTGTCTGTCACGCATAACTACATCTTGTATTTTTCCTACACTCATCCCGTCTACGATTATCATTTCATTTGGGGCAAATTCTTTTAGTGTAACAATTTTTTGTCCAGCATTTTGAATTTCAATTATCATTCCATTATCTGGGATTATAATATTTTCTTCTGGCATACCTAGCTCTCTTTCAATATCTGCATGAACTCTTAACATGTAATGATATCCATGAACAGGGATAAAGAATTTAGGATGAATCTTTTTGTGTATCCAGACTAAC
>JAUPLJ010000061.1 GCA_030837425.1 Patescibacteria group bacterium | reverse complement strand
TCTGAAGACTCCTGCTTTTTGGGTTGGCAGCGGAATATCTGTATTTCCAGAAGGTGGTAAATTAGTCCTGTAATTCATCGAAGGAAGATAAATCGATGAGGCACAGCCAAATGATCCATTTGTTTTAAAACGAAGCACTGTTGGCATGTCAGCCTTAGCTGTTGAGACTTTTGGGCTATATCCACCCTTCACATCAATGGTAATAATTTGTTTGCCGTCTTCTATAGATACGTTATTTACTGGAGCAGAATTATCTGATGAAGAATAATTTGTTGAGCTAGTGTCTAAATTCCCAGAAGGTGTGGAGGGGTTTAATTTAGAAAAGATTAAAAATAATAGTACTATTATTGCTATTGAGAATACAACTATTATTAATCTAATAATTTTATTTTTTGACTGATGTTCTTTACTCATAATTTTATTATAACTCTATTATTAAAAATTAAATAATGGAGGAATAATCCCAACTATTACTAAACTGTTTATTAGATTAAATATTCCAAAAAAGATTACTATTAAGCCTGCTGTCTTAAAAAATATTCCAGATTGAGCTTTCTTGTGTATCCCAGAAGAGCTAAATGAGAGTAATGCCAGGACCGGCAATGTCCCAAGCGCAAAAGCAAACATTATTAGAGACGCAGTCAAAAAACTTCCTGTTGATAGCGCATAAATCTGCATTGATTGAGTAAATCCGCAAGGCAAAAAAAATGTCGCGACACCGACGAGTAGTGGAGTAAGTGTGTGATTAATTGTTTTAAGATTATTAACACGTTTACCTAAAAAAGCTGGTAGCGCTGGTTGTAATTTTTTAGCCCAAGGAAAAATATCAAGAAGATTAATTCCTAAGATTAGTAAAATTAATGCAACCAAGAAACTCAACACAAAAGTCCCAGTTCCACCAAGTGTAAATGTAGCGCCAAGAATTCCAATAATTCCACCAAGAACAAAAAAGGAGACGAGCCTTCCAACATGGAAAAGTATTTGTGGGCGAACCTTGTCCCCTTCTTTTGCAAATGTTGCTGACATAGATAACACTAATCCTCCTACGACTGCCATACAACTTGAGACTGAAGCTATAATTCCTATAATAAAGGCTGTGCCATAAGTCACCTTTGAGCCAGTCACTAGATTTACAATACCTAGCTTTTGTAAGAGAATAAATGAAAAGATAAATACTAAAGCTATAGGAATAGCTATAAAAAATTCAGACCACTTTATTTTTATTTTTTGTTTTTCCTCTGATAATGTATAGCCGTGGGATTTTAAAATTTCATTAAAATCTTTAGCTAAATCTTCTTTACTTTTACTCCCAAAATTTCCCTCGACTTCTATTGTATTCTTTTTTAAAGAAGCTTTTACTTTTGTCACTTCTTTTAAATCTGAAATTTCACTTTCAATAAGTATTGGGCAAGATGGACAATGCATTCCAGAGACATGATATGTGTATGTTTTCATGATTATAATTTTTTAGTTTTGATCCTTAATGAATTTGAGACAACTGATACACTTGATAACGCCATAGCAAGACCAGCGAAAACAGGATTTAATAGCCAACCAAAAATTGGATAAAATACTCCTGCTGCGAGTGGAATACCTATAATATTATAAAAGAATGACCAGAATAAATTTTGTTTTATACCATTCATTGTAATTTTAGAAAGACGAATGGCTTTTACAATTTTTGAAATGTCTCCACCGAGAAGAGTGATGCCTGCTGTTTCAATAGCCACATCTGTCCCTGTACCCATCGCTATACCAACATCAGCTTGCGCAAGAGCTGGAGCATCATTTACTCCATCGCCTGCCATTGCTACAATTTTTCCTTGTGCTTGCAATTCTTTTATTATTTTTAATTTATCTTCTGGTAAAACTTCTGCTACAACTTCATCAATACCGACTTCCTGAGCAATCGCATTCGCTGTATTTTTATTATCCCCTGTTAGCATTACAATTTTAATTCCAAGTTTATGAATATCTTTTACAGCTTGCAAAGCTTCTGCTTTTATCGCATCAGCTACCATAAAAACTCCTAAAACTTCTTTCTCTGTTGCTAAGATGATCGGAGTTTTACCTTGTAAAGTCTCTTCTTCAATACTTATTGAATCAAAAGAAAGTTTTAAATCAGAAATTAATTTTGTATTCCCTGCAAAATAAACTACATTATCAATTTCTCCTCTCAAACCTTTTCCTTTAATGATTTCAAAATCTTTAATCTCAGAATTTTGTATAGAATTATTTTTTGTATATTCCACAACTGCGTGCGCAATTGGATGTTCAGATTTGCTTTCTAAAGTAGAGAGGATAGAAATTATTTTTTCATCTTCTAATTTTGAATAATTTTTAATACTTGTAAGTGTTGGCTTACCGATAGTTATTGTGCCTGTCTTATCTACAACAATAGTGTCTACTTTATGAAGTTTTTCTAAAGTTGCCGCATCTTTAATTAATATGCCTTCACGAGCCCCTTTACCAACTCCTACAATAATAGCTGTCGGAGTCGCGAGACCAAGAGCACATGGGCAAGCGATAATAAGAATTGCCACAAATGAAGTTAATCCAAATGATAGTGCTTGTGAGAATCCTATATATTGAGTACCGATTAAAATCCAAGAGGCTAAAGTTATAAATGAAATAACTAAAACAATAGGAACAAATACGCTAGATATTTTATCAGCAAGTGCTTGAATTGGCGCTTTACTATTTTGTGCCTCTTCTACCATTTTT
>JAUPLJ010000060.1 GCA_030837425.1 Patescibacteria group bacterium | reverse complement strand
AGTTGGGTTCATTGGTCTTATTTCTCTAAAAAATACAAACTTCATTCAAAGCTCTTCTACTCTAAACAAGTTGGCGAAAGTATCAAGTTTTGCGAATCCTATTTATTTCTTTAATAAAGCAAGCGAATTAAAAACAGAGCTTTATAATCCGACCTCGACTTACACAAGCCTTCTTGCTATCTCAGGTGACGGAACATTTACCTCAAGACTTTTAAACATAAAAATGTCACTCTCTGGATTTAAAGAAAGACCTTTACTTGGTTGGGGACAAGATAATTATTTCTATGTATTCTCAAAACATAATGACCCAAGAATGTATTCCCAAGAGCCTTGGTTTGACAGGACACACAATGTGTTCATGGATTGGCTAATCGCTGGAGGAATTCTAGGTCTTCTTACTTATTTGTCACTATATTTTTCAGCAATTTGGACAATGTGGTTTTCAAAATTCGCAAGACAGAATAAAAATACAAAGCAAGAATTTACAGAGAAAGCATTACTGACAGGTTTACTAATAGCTTACTTCATTCATAATATATTCGTGTTTGATAATCTAATATCTTATATATTATTCATATTTGTATTAGCGTATATACATTTAAGTTTTAGAGGAAATAAGGAAAATTTTGTAGAAAAAAATATTTCTCCAAAAGATATTAAGTCTAAGATGATTATCTTTGCACCATTTGTGATTGTCGTCTTAGGAGTATCTTTATATTACTTAAACTTTGTTTATATAAAAGCTAATAAATATGTCATCGCGGGGCTTTCTCCACAAACTCAAAATAATGAAGCACCACTAGATTCTTTAAATAGAAGTTTAAATTCCTTTAAAGAAGCAGCAGCAATTGGAGGGATCGCTAGAATGGAAAGTAGAGAGCAATTTGCGCAGTTTGGATTAAGTCTTGTTGAACAACTAAAAAATGCAAACATACCACAAACTGCGGAATATTTACCAGTCTATTCTGTGGTTTCAAATTATTTAGATTCAGTAAGTACAACATATAAACCTCTAGTTGATATTAAAAATCCTGATCCAAGAAGCCTTTCAATTTATGCGACATTTTTACGAAGTGTAAATAAAAATGATGAAGCTTTAAAATATGGAAGTCTAGCTTATACTTTATCTCCTAATAAGCAAACTATAGCTCAAGAATATATCCAAGAATTATTAATAGCAGATAAATTTGTAGAAGCAAATGCTGTAGCAAGGAAAATGTATCTAGATGATTCAAGCTACAGTCTAGCAAAGACATTCCTTGCTTTAACAAATGTCTATGTAGGCAATTTAACTGAAGCTGAAAATCTTCTTAAAAATGGTGAAAAATATGAAATAAACCAAGCTTTAGAAAAAGCATATTTTTCGACAAATAATTTAGATAAACTTATTCCTCTTTTGATAAGTAATCTAAAATTAGATAAAGCTGATATTCAATCCACTATTCTTTTAGCTGAAGCATATGTAGATGATGGACAAAAATATATGGCAATCCAAGTTTTAAATGATTTAGCAGCACAAAAGCCAGATCTTAAACCACAAATAGATGCATATATAAAAAGTTTTGATAACTAATTTTTAGTTCTAATGATTAGTCTGATTAATTAAAAGATTATGATTCAAAATGCCCCGCGCGAAGCGCGGGGCATTTTTAATTTAAGAAATATTTAGAGATAAGTTTAAATATCTTCTATACTAAAATTACTCTCAGCTTTTATTTGGGACACATGAGTATCAGGCTTATTATTTAAAATGTGGACTATCGCAGCAGTGCCGATCATAAATGCGTTATCTCCTGTTAAAAATTTTTCTGGTATATATAGATCCATATTTTCTTTTTCTGAAAATTCTGAAAAACTTTTTCTAATATATGTATTTGCGATGACTCCTCCACCGATCATAAGGCTTTTAGTATTTGTTTTTTCTATTGCACCTAGTACTTTTTTTATAAGTATATCAACACAAGCATTTTCAAAGTCTAGTGAGATTATTTTTTTAATATCTTCTTCGTTTACATTTTCTTCTTTTAATTTTTTGATTTTATATATTACAGCAGTCTTTAGTCCTGAGAAAGAAAAATTTAAGTCATGAGAGCCTATCATTGGGCGAGGGAGTCTATCAACTCCTATTATTTTTAGGCCGTCTGCTCTCGCACTATCAGCAAGCTTTGATATTTCTGGTCCACCAGGATATGGAAGATCAAGTGATCTTGCGACTTTGTCGAAGGCTTCTCCAATCGCATCATCGACTGTTTGTCCAATCTTTTTATAATCATAAAGCTCATCAAAAGAGATTATTTCTGTATGTCCTCCAGAAATAAGTAATGCAATAGCTGGCGAAGAAAATTTTTTAATAACAAATTCTCCAGATGACGATTTATTTTCTGGATTAACAGGAGAGACAAGAGCGCTGACAATATGTCCCTCCATATGATTTATTGGGTAAACTTTTATGTCCCAGATAATAGAGATCGCTTTTGCAAAATTTATTCCAACCCAAAGTGCTGGTGCGAGGCCTGGGCCTTTTGTTACAGCTATGGCGTCTATTTCTGGTTTTTCAATCATTGTTACAAGATTTATTAGCTCTGTAAACATTTCAGGCTCTCTTTCTAGTAATATTCTCACTTCTTCTATCTTTTCTAAATTAAATTCATCTTTTAATTCTTTTTTTTCTTGATAAATTTCAGCTTCTTTAATGCATTCAGTAAAAATTCTAACAATATTTTTTGCATGCTCTCTTTTTGCAA
>JAUPLJ010000059.1 GCA_030837425.1 Patescibacteria group bacterium | reverse complement strand
TTTCTTTATCAGCTTTTTTTAATATATCAAAAAAACTTCTTCCATACATTCCACCTCTATTATCTGTAAATAATGTTACTAATCCAAAGTCTAAGCTATGTTTATCTCTTACAGGATCATAAATTCTTTTCTGTGAGTCTATATCTTTTTTATTATAATTTTCTGATCCTTTCATAAAACTTATTGATAAATTATTATATCTATCAACATTTACTTGACAAAAATTCTTCTGAATGCCTTCGCTTCTTTCGTAATAACTATTTGTCTTCATCGGTAGATATATTGGTTTATTCTTCTCTTTTGTTGACATTCTTATCCAGTATTCAAATTCTGACGCAGCATTATCTTTTTTAACTGATATTTCTGCTACTTTCGCATCTAAGGCCATATTTATTCCACTAAATCTTGGCTTATTCTTCATTACACCTTTCATTATTCTTCTTGCTAACCATAATTCTTCTTTCTTATAATCTTCATGTTCTTGACAATTCCACAGTTCTCTTCTATTTATTTTATGTAATGTATGTTTCAATTCTTCTTTTATTGACGATTTATATACATAAGTTGCGAATGTATTTTGATTGTTTGACATGTAGCTTTTCAATATTCCCACTACTTGATACTGACAAGTTTGTTGATATCGTGCAGATAATTTTGAATTGATATTTATTTTTGATTGTTTGTCGAATTTGTTTGTTCTTTCGAAGTGTTTCCACTGAAGTTTAGCTATTTTTGTTGCATCTTTTCTGTACAGATTTAAAGTCTCTTTTACTTTATCTATTTTCTTTTTATTTGCTTCTGATTTTATTTTATATGTCTTGATCATTTTTTAATTCTTCTATTACTTTATTTGCTTTATTCTTTCCTTTTCTTATTCCATATAATCTTGCTGAAAAACTATATATAATTGACACTAAATCTTCCATTAGATCATTCTTTACTTCTTCTGCTACATTTACTACTAATATCTCTTTTCCTTCTTTTTTTATCATTATTTCTAAATAATTAAATCCAAATCTTGTCAATCTATCTTTATGTTCTACTAAAATTACATCCCATTCCTTACTTTCTAGTAATTTTGTTAGCTTCGGTCTTTTATCATTTACTCCTGATCCGACTTCTTTTATTATTTCTATTATTCTTAATCCATTTTTCTCTGCAAATTCTTTTAATCTATTTGCTTGTCCTTCCAAATTTACTTTATTTTCTGACGATGATACTCTTGTGTATATTACGCAATTCTTTATTCTATTTTCTTTTATTTGTTCTTCATATTCTGGTACCAATATTGTCCCGCTTGGTGACGTTATTGCTCCAACTATTTTTCCAGCTTTAAAATGATTCCATGCTGATTTATATGTTATTGCCATGTTTTGAGCATATTTGCTTAATTTTATGTATTTCATGTTTTTATTATATCTTATTTTTTATTTATTGTCAAGTTTTTCTATTTTTTTATACTTTTTTCTATAATATTCATTTGCGTTTATTCATACATTATTATCTTTATTTTGTCAATTTTTTATACTACTATTTATTTTAATTCTCATCCACATAATAAATTATGTAACTACGAAGTAGCTTGAACGAAGTGATAAGGCATTCGAATTTAATTGGTAATTATAGCAAAAAACACAATCATTGTCAATATAGATGAGAGAAATTTCATATATTCTATGATTTCTTTATTATTTGTATTCCCGAAGGGTTCGAACGAAGTGAAGAAGGATTGTTTTCATATTTTAAACCAATCTTATTAAAAGATAAATCTGATTATGAAAAGAACAGTTATATTCTTGAGGGATTGTGTAGTGCTTTAGGAGGATTAGTTGTAGTTCTTAGTTAAATGTTTGGCGACAATATAGTCGCCAAACTTAGTTCAATTTGGATAAATATTAATTTAAATTGGATGTCGTAAAATTGCTGTAATTTAAAAAGTTTGCTATACTTATTAAAAATAAAATCGACACTGAAACGGAGAGAAAATAATGGAATGCAAATGTGGTAAAAATATGATAAAAAATGGGAAAAGGAAAGGAAGACAATGCTGGCGATGTATGGAGTGTGGAAAAGCAAAAACAGAAGAATATTTTTTCAGGCATTTGGAAGAGGAAGAACGTGAATTATGTTTAAAAATGGTAAATGGAGGAGCAACATTTCAAGCTGTTGCAGATGCATTTGGCGTAACACGCCAAACAATAGGGAATATTGTAAAAAAAAAGAAATAACAATACAAATTCCAGACATAGAGTATGATTTTGTAGTAATAGATGAGCTTTGGACATATATAAATAGAAAACATGAAACAATAAAAGAAGGAAAGAAGCGACGTAGTGCTACAGGGACGACAGTTTGGACAATTGTTGCTGTAAAAGATAATAAACGATTTGTAAAAGCTATTGTGATTGAAGGACATGCTTCACTTGAACAATTTAGAAAGATAATTCCAGTGATTCCTCGTGCTATTGAGTATCATTCAGATTCTGCTAATTCACTGCGTAGCAGTTCGAGGCTTCAGCCGAAGAAGGTATGTACGTGCTCGAATAGAGTTTTTTATTTACTTTAGAAATACACTTAAATTATCTTATTCATCGGCTCTTAGACGCGTGCCGTATTGGTTTTCAGTAAAATCTAATTATACAAATATTGTTGAAGGTATTCATAATTTATTTCGCAATAAGATTTCTGTTTTAAAACGTAAGTCTAGCGGATTTTCTCATTCAATTTCGATGTTGCAGAAACGCCTTTCGATGG
>JAUPLJ010000030.1 GCA_030837425.1 Patescibacteria group bacterium | reverse complement strand
CAAGATCAAGACATGATAATAGAAAAGAAAGAGATACTAGAGATGTAGACATGTCTACCGTACGAGAAGAAGAATTACAGAAGAAAGAGGAGGTAAAAGAAAATAAATTTGCTTTAAAAGATGCTATTGAGAAAGCTATGGGAACTCAGAAAATGAGAGTTGAAAAAATGGAAGGAGAGATTAAAGAAGAAATAAAAGACGTGATAAAAAAAGAGCATCATAAAAATGAAGCTATAAAAGAAGAGATAAAAACAGAAGAGGAAGAAATAAAAGCAATAGAAGAGAAAGTAGAAAAACAAGAAAATAAAATAAAAAATATACAAAAAGAAGAAAGAAAGGAAAAAGAATTAGGAGACGAGAAAGAAGTAAAAGAAATCTCAGAGAAAATCTTGAGAGATTTGGTAGATGAAGAATAGACTTTGAAAAATATAGATTTTGTGTTAGAATATTTTTGTCCCGTTTTTTAAAATTTAGCTTTATTTTTACACATAAAGCGCTCCTCCGTTTTCACAGAGGAGCAATTATGGCCCTATCGTCTAACGGTTAGGACAGATCCCTTTCACGGATCAAATTGGGGTTCGATTCCCCATAGGGTCACAAAATTATTTTCATTATAAGTTTATAAAATATGAAGAACACAGAAAAAGCTTTTTTATGGATAATAAAGATTCTCGAGGAGATGAATATTCCATACAAAATTTCTGGAGGATTTGCAGCTCGTGCGTATGGGGTTAATCGTGAATTGGCTGATATAGACATTGAAGTGAATGATAAAGATATATTACTCATTTCTGATAAAGTTAAAACATGTATTACACATGGTCCTTACAGATATAAAGATGATAACTGGGATCTTGAGCTTATGACATTACAATATGAAGGATAAGAAATTGATATTGCTGGTATAGGAGCAAAAATCTTTAACAAAGAAAGCGGAGATTGGGAGAATTCTAGTACAGATTTGACCAATTATGAATTGATTGAAATATATGGAAAAAAAGTTCCAGTTGAAAAAAAAGACTCATTAATTGCTTATAAAACAAAACTCTCAAGAGAAGTCGATGTTGAAGATATTAGGCAATTAAAACTTATAAAAGGATAAAACTTTACTTCATTTGTTCTTCTACCAGATCTCTATATTCCTTACAAGTTTTTAATAGTGTCTGATGATTACCACTTGCTAAAATTTTACCATTATTCATCATAAATATTTCGTCCACATCTCGCACAGTCGATAGCCTATGGGCTATGATGATAGTTGTGCGACCAACAGACGCTTCCTCAATAGCTTCTTTAATATACTTTTCATTCTCAGCGTCAAGAGCTGAAGTCGCTTCGTCAAAAATTAAAATAGCAGGGTCTTTAATGAGCGCTCTCGCGATACCGACACGCTGCCTTTCTCCACCAGACAATTTTATTCCTCGCTCTCCGATCATTGTCTCAAATTTCTTCTCACCGAGTCTGTGATAAAATTGATCGATTCTTGCTTTTCTTGCGGCTTCTTCTATAGCTTTATTTACTTCTTCATCAGAAATTTTTACATCGCGCTTTGTCCTTGTGTGAGCTGAAAGATTTTTTAATTTATTTAAATCTTTTACTCCAAATAAAATATTTTCTTTTATTGTGTCATCAAAAAGATCTACATGTTGTTCTACATAGCCTATATGCTCACGCAGGCTATTCGCACTCATTTCTTTTAGAGAGATTCCTCCAATTTTTATTTCTCCAATATTGTAATCATAAGCACGAAGTAGAAGTTGAACAATAGTTGTTTTTCCACTACCAGAATATCCTACAAAGGCTACTTTGCTACCCTCCTTTATTTTTAAAGATAAATCATGAAGTACATTATTGTTTCCTTTTGGATATTTGAAGTTTACATTTTCAAATGCAATATCTCCAGATTTAAATTGATTCTCTCCTTCTTCGTTAAAATCCGCTTTCATATCTATAACGTCAAGATATTTTTCGAGATAGACAAAGTTTGTAGGTATCATTCTTAAAATTTGATTTATACTACCGAGTTGTCCATATATATTATTTGTCCAAGAAAATAATGCATAAACTATACCAATAGTTATATGTCCTTGTGAAAATAAATATATAGATATCAAAAGAGATATAAATCTACTAGTATCAACTAAAGCTTCTCTTGTAATCCAAAAATTTGAGTTAATTAACCATATATGTATATGAAATTTTAATAGCTCTGTCCTATCTTTCATATATTTATATATGTAATTTTTTTCCATTCCAAATATTTTTATTAATCTTAAATGTTCAAAAGCCTCTACTCTTACCTTTCTTTGTTTATCCCAGTTGTCTATATTTTTTCTTAACATTGGTCTAAAATATTTTGTAAATTTTATCGTAGCGAAAATGATCAATATTATAAACGCTAAATTATAAATACCAAGAACTGAAGAGTAGTGTGTTATGGCTATAATAGAAAATAAAAAAGTAAAAAATAAAGGTATTACTGAAAAAGATAATGTTTCTACTATATTTATAACAGAGTCCTCACCTCTATCTACAACTTGTTGTTTTATTGCAGAATGGTCTTCTGTATATTGTGAAGTATTTAATTTTAATATTTCTTTTAAAGAAAATTCTTGTAAAAAATTTCTTATTTTTCCCATAGAAACCTTTATTTCTTGCCTACCTTTTATAGCGTCTGCAATATTTTTTATTATTAGTAAAAATAAATAAGATAATAAAAAATATGAAAGAAGTTTCCAGTTTTTATTTATAGTAGTATCTATTATCTTAGAAAGATTTAGAGTTAACATTGTAAAAGCTCCCTGAACTATTAATATTAAAAATAATTGTCCATAAAAATACCTATGAAAAGGCTTTAATAACTTCCAAAGTTTTAATGTTGTGGCAAAATTTTTCTTCATAATATTAATTTGTTTATATTTTAACTCACTTTATAAAACCCTCTCTCACTATTTTGTTTTTAAAGTTTTATAGATATCTTCGATGGCTTTTACAGCTTCACCACTCGCTATATTATTTTGATGATAAAGAATATTTGTAGCATCTCCAGCAGCCCAGATTAATTCTTCTTTTGAAGCTCTGTTTGTCCATGGATCAATTTTTATTTTTCCTGTCTCATCTAACTCTACAATATTTTTTACCCAATCAGTCGCTGGGATTTGTCCTATTTCTACAAACACTCCTGAGACATCAAGCTTTATTTCGTTTCCATCTTTATCTAAATAAGAAATAGCATTTACAAATTTATCTCCAAAAATTTCTTTTGGAGTCGCGCCGATTATTAATTTAAATTTAGGATCAGTTTTTAATTTTTCTATAGTGATCTTCTCAGCTCTTGGCTCACTACGAGAAAGAAGAGTGACACTTTTGCAATAAGCGAGAAGTTGAGAAGCTGATTCAAATCCAGCATTTCCTCCACCAATCACAACTACATCCATATCAGAGAACATTGGCCCGTCACAAGTCGCACAATAGGTGAGACCTTTATGTTCAAATTCATCCGCTCCTTTTATATCTATTTTTTTCCTATTTGATCCGGTTGTGATGAGTAAAGATTTTCCAAAAATATTCTCACCACTCTCTAAAGATATTTTTATAAGATTTCCATCAAGAGAATTTTCTATTTCAGAATTTGTTACCATGCTGCCTACTTTTATTTTTAAAAATTCTCCAGCATATTCTTTTACATGTGATTCTAAATTTTTAGCTAGATCTGCTCCTGAAATATGAGGAGTACCGATCCAATTTTGTATATCGCTAGACACTACAGATTGCCCGCCCCATTCTTTTAAAATCAAAATTGCTTTCATTCTTTTTCTGGCAGCATAAATAGCCGCACTTGCTCCCGCGGGCCCACCACCCACTATTATTAAGTCAAAAATATTTTCATTTAGCATAAATTTATTTATCAATTATACAGGAAAAAAGGGAATTTAAAAAGCGTATAAAAATAAAACCCTTTGTTAGGGTTTTATTAAGATTTATTTATTTTACTTCTTTTTTCTTAGAAATGGGGGAAGCATGCTCCAATCATCCTCATCTTCTTCTAAAAACAAAGCTTTTTTATCTTTTGCATTTTTGTCAGCTTGAAGCTTTTTAAGGTCTAAAAGATTATCTTCGTCCATTTCATTATTTAATTCATTTTTCTTTTTATGACCATCCTCAATATTTTGTATCGCAGAAGATATTGTTTCTTCTTTCTTTTCTGAAAATAGAGGTTCTTTTATATCTTCATTTAGATCAGAATTAACTTTAGAATTTTTTTCTAAATTAAATTTTTTTTTATCGTCACTTTTAATGAATTTATTTTTATCTTCGTAATTGTCTACTTTGATCTTATCTATTTCTAAATTAGTATACAGGGGCTCACTTATAATTTTATTATTGTGAGGCAATTTAAAATTTGAAGGGAATTTTGTTGCTATTACTACAATTTTTACTTCATCTTTCTTTAAAGTATCAGAATTCACGATACCGAATATAATAGTCGCATCTTTATCTACTGATTCAGTGATAATCTTTGCAGCTTCTGAGACCTCATACATTGAAAGATTATCGTTTCCATAAATTGCATAAAGAAGGCCTTTTGCTCCATGAATTGAGACATCGAGAAGAGGTGATGAGATAGCGCTTTTGGCCGCCTCAATGGCTCTATTTTCGCCGCTACCGGTACCAATACCAATAAGAGCAGTACCAGAATCTTTAAGAACTCTTTTAATGTCAGCGAAGTCTAGATTAATTGTTCCTGCAGTTTTTATTATATCTGCTATACCATCCACTGCTTGCTTTAATACTTCGTCTACCATCTTGAAAGCATCTTTTACAGGAGTGTTTTTATCTATTACAGAAAGTAATCTATCATTTGGTACAACAATTAAAGCATCTACTTCTTTTTCAAGATCAATTATTCCGTTCTCTGCGATATTTGTTCTTTTTTGTCCTTCAAAGAAAAATGGCTTTGTCACTATTGCGACAGTTAATATTCCTTCTTCTTTAGCCGCTTTTGCAATAACAGGAGCAGCTCCAGTCGCAGTCCCTCCGCCCATTCCACAAGCTATGAAAATTATGTCAGCTCCTTTGATGACATCTTGGATTTCTTCTTTTGTTTCCTCTGCACTTCTTCTTCCAATTTCTGGATCCATCCCAGCACCTAGACCTTTAGTTAGATTTTTTCCTAAATGAATTTTTTTAGAAGCTAGACAATTATGTAAATCTTGAGTATCGGTATTCATCGCTATAAAATCGATACCTTTTAGGTTCGAGCTAATCATGTGATTTATGGCTCCTTTCCCAGATCCACCAACTCCGATTACTTTTATTTTCGCAAAACTTTGAATTTCAGGCAATGATTTAGACATATTTTTCTCCCTTTTTTCGGTTTATTATTAAGTGAAAGAAGTATAGCACTCGATAAAAAATAATGCAATCCATTGCATTATTTTTTGTTTTGTGTTCTAATTTAAGCCAATTAATTCTTTTAAGGTAATAATTTTTTAAATAAATTGCTAATATTTTTAGAAAATTCATTAAATATTTTTTTAAGATTGTAGTTTGTGGATATAACAGGAGCTAAAAATGTTAATCCATAGACTCTGGCAAAAGAAGAATCTTTAAGTTGTCCATCAGAAAAATTTTTAATCTCTTCGTTTGCAAATTTGACAGGGAGTTTGAGGTTGCTTTTAATCATGTAATCCATTTTTGTTAGTTTGCTTCCTCCACCAGTCAAGACTATTCCACCTGGCAATAATTCTTTTCTTCCTATCTTTTCCAACTCTGCATTTATTTTTTCACAAATAAATTCTACCCTAGCTTCTACTATCTCTTCAAATTTTCTTTTTGAATAAGCGAGCCCGCTGACTCCTAATTTTATTTCCTCTGCTTCTTCTAAAGATATTTGAAGCCCCAAAGCTATATCATTTGTGATATCGTTGCTTCCGACTGGTAAAATTGTTACAAGGGTTGGATTATTATTTTCATAGACCAAAAGGCTTGTTGTAGAGTGACCAATGTTTATAAGTGCTGTACCCGCCACTCTTTGTTTTTTATTTAATAAAGGAATACACTCAGCAAAAGGTCCCACTACCACTTCTTCTATAGGTAAATTAATTTCATTTAAGACATTTTCTATTTTTTCTACATAAAGAGTAGGTGCAAGGACGAATAAAAATTTTCCTTCTATTCTTTTTCCAAACATTCCAATAGGGGAGCCTTGGATTTCATTGTGATCCAATTTGTATTTTATTGGAATCGTGTGTATTACTTTTTTATTTTTTATATTAGATACAGATATCAAAGCTTCCTTTTCTAGTCGGTCAATATCTGTTTTAGTTACTTCGTCTCCTATACTAGACCCAACAATAGAAGTGTTATTAATAATACTACTTATGCCTGCGGCATTGAGTGAGAGTACAATATGGCTTTTATTTTTTACAACATCTTTTTTAATATAAGAAAAAAGTCTTGAGACAGTATTAGCAAGCTCTTTTTCGTCTACAATATTTCCTTTATGTATACCTTCGGTTGGAATTTCTTTTAAATCTAAAATCTCAGGTGGTAAACGTTTATCTAGGTGATGTTTTATTACGCAGATTTTAGAGGAATTACTTCCAACGTCTATTCCGATTATTATATGGGACTTCTCTTTGTTCATTCTATTATTTTAGCACAAATTTTTTAAATATTTCTTTTTCTTGCCTATCCATTTTGTCTCCATGGTCTAATCCTTTGAGGTGAAGCATCCCATGCACTAAAAGTAATTTCAAAAAATCTTGATACGATAGTGAAAATTCTTTAGCCTCTTTTTTCGCAACAGATAAACATATAAAAATCTCTCCTTCATTTTTTGAAAGTGGGAAAGACAATATATTTGGAGTGTAGTCTTTATTTCTATATTTTTCATTTAAGACTTTTGCCTCTTTTGGGGAAATAAAATTTACAGACAGAGAATATTTTTCTTTTAAGATTTCTTTTCGTAGTTTATCTATAAAGGAAAAAAGGGCTTTATCAAAAGTCCCATTTTTTCTGTTAACTATTAAGTTTTCTTTCTCTAAAAACATTTTACTTTCTAGTTCTTTTTACTAATTTTCCTTCTCTTTTAAGCTCGTCAT
>JAUPLJ010000029.1 GCA_030837425.1 Patescibacteria group bacterium | reverse complement strand
GAAAAATAGAGATATAGTTTTCCCTTTAAATGAGGAAGTAAATATAGTAAAAAATATAGTGGAGATACATACAGACTACGCTCCTTTTACTGAGATTAAAAATTATCTTAAAGAGCACGATTTTCAAAAAGTAGAAAATTCCTTAGGTGAAGCTATAGGCCACTATCTAGTACAAAAAGATTTGGAAGATAATCACAAAAAATATTTTTTTGCTATTATGAGTGAAAAAGATTTATTAAATAATTTTTCTTCTCTAGAATATATAACAAAAAATAAATTGAAAAGAATAATTTCTTTAGTCTATACAAAGACAAGCAATAAAGAATTAAATAGAGAAAATAAAATTAATGGAAGACTTATAAGTCTTGGATTCGACACATTAGTGATTAGTGGAAATTCTATATCTTCTATTTGTGACGCTTTCATTTATGCTAAAAAAATAGACAAGCCAACGATTATTTTAGCTAATTTAAATTAAATTTATGTTAAATGAAAATCTTTTTGAAAATAATAATGAAATGAACAGCCAGATAGAAAAGGCTTTGGTCACTGTGTTATCTTTTTCAGAAGATAATAATAAAATATTAAGAGTCGACAATTACAATGAAGCTGGAGGGATAGAGAAAGGCTTATTTAACGAAGAAGATATTGTCGAAGTCTCAAGTGTCGTCTCTCATTTAGAAGATAAAAATGTATTTTTATTAAATGAAGAGGAAGGTAAAAATTTTTATAAATTAATAAAAGGAGTCTCAAATATGATTCCAAAATATGGTAAAAGAGATTCTTTAAAATCAAGTGTCACCATTTTAAATGGTATTTCTCAAGATATTGAAGAAGGAGCTCAAGAAAATTTCAATAATAAAAGTGATATATCATTACTCCGAAGTATGGGGCAAATTAATATCTTTGTTCCGGCCGATGCATATGAAGCAGAGTATCTTTTAAAAGTGGGAGAAAATTCTTTCTTCAAAAATATTCCAAATAGATTTTCTTATTTTAAATTATCGACTCATAATTCTTATAATATTTTTGAAAGTGATCATTTTATAAAAGAAGGGAGCCTGAAAGAATATACAGGTATGCCAGAAATAATTCATATTCCAAAAAATACAAAATCTCCATTTGAAGTTGCTATAATTTCTTGCGGCCCTATAATCTATAATGCTTTATATGCAGCAAAAGAGCTCGAAGAGAAAAATTACAAAGTGACAGTTTTAAATTTTTCTTTAATTTCTTCAAATAGTGAATATATAAATCAAAAAATAAAATCTTTCATAAATAATTTTGCGAATCACAATAAAAATATTTTAATAGTTGAAGAACAATCAAAGATAGGTGGGCTAGGGAGTCTCATTTCGGAAACTATTTTAGAAAATAGAAATGAAAAAATTATTAGAGTAGAAAGACTCGGTGTCGAAGATGATCTTTCTCCACGCAACATTATTTCTAAAGCAGAAGAAATCTCAAACCTTTAATAATTTTATGTTTAAATTAGTTTAATTTTTATGGAGAAAAAACATTTTTCTTATTACTTCAAGATTTTCTTCTTCACCATTTTTCTTTTTTTGATAGCATATATAACTTATGCTTCTATAGAAAACATTTTCTTTACCGAAAGAACTTTTAATAAACATTCTAATTCTTCTTTAAAAATTGATAATGCAAGCCCTACAGCTACAACTTCTATTTTAAATGCCTCATCTACTTTAAAAGTTTTTCATTTAGAAACTCCAGAGACAGTCCGCGGAGTATATGTTTCTTCTTGGGTTATTGGTACACCGAGCGTAAGAGATAAATTTTATAAGAATTTTGACGGCACAAATTTAAATGCTGTACTTATAGACGTAAAAGATTCCTCAGGGGTCGTAACCTTTGACATTAAAGATCCAAAATTGAAGAGTGAGGCTATAATAGAAAATAGAATAAGAGACATAGAAGGAGTAATAGATTATTTTCATAAGAAAAATATTTATGTGATTGGAAGAATAGCTGTATTTCAAGATCCTGGAGCTGCAAAAAAATATCCCGAAAGAGCAATTAAGAGTAAAAAAAATGGAAATCTTTGGAAAGACAATAAAGGATTAACTTGGACAGATGCAGGCAATAAAGACCAGTGGAAATATACTGAAGACGTAGCAATTTATGCATACAGTATTGGCTTTGATGAAGTAAATTTTGATTATATAAGATTTCCATCAGATGGTATTTTGAGAGACATGTATCTTCCGGATTCTGAAGGGCAAGACAAAGTAAAAGTTGTTAGTAGTTTCTTTTCTTATATTGGTAAAGTTATGAAAGAAAAAAATATTCCTACATCAGCTGATATCTTTGGGCAAACTACTTCAGATGATACAGGTATGGGAATAGGGCAAACATTACAAGCGGCTTTAAGATCTTTTGACTATGTCTCACCAATGAGTTATCCCTCCCACTACATAATTAATTATAATGGAATAAAAAATCCAGACGCAAGCCCTTATGAGACAATCCATTTGAGCTATAGAGACGCAATTACCAGAATAGATAAAATGGCAAAAGACGATGCAAGTACTTATACAAAAGTTGGTACAACTACAAATATTTCAATAGATGATGCGAAATATAAATCACAAAAAGAATTATATATTAAAAAATTGCGTCCATTCCTCCAAGACTTCACACTACATTTTACATATGGAAAAAAAGAAATTCAAGATCAAATCAGAGGCATTACAGAACACGGAATAAATTCTTATTTAATGTGGAATCCATCAAGTCGCTATACAAAAGAAGCATATACAAATTAACTATAAATTAGATTTATGATATAGTTCTTTTTATGAAAAATTTTGGATTTGAAATTATTAAAAAGTCATATGAGGCGCCACTTGCGAGAGTTGGCGTTATTCATACTCCACACGGTAGTATTGAGACTCCAGCATTTATTCCTGTTGGCACAAAAGCGACAGTTAAAAGTATTCTTCCAGAAGACTTTGTTAAATATGTAAAAAGTGACGCAGTACTCGCCAATACATATCATCTTTATTTAGAGCCTGGGTCTGAAATTGTAAAAAAGCATGGAGGATTTCAAAAGATGATGAATTATACGGGGCCTACTTTTACAGATAGCGGAGGATTCCAAGTATTTTCTCTTGGTGCTGCGATGGGTGTAGGGGTTTCAAAAATCGCAAAGCGTGAAGATCTAACAAATGAAAATATTGAAAAGAATTTAGAGACTAATAATAATTTCAAAATACCTTTTCTCGATTTTCTTTACCCTAAAGGGCTCCGACAAAAATCTCAAAAAGGTATTTTAGAATTCTTTACACAGTTTTTCAAAAGAGATAAAAAAGAAATTCCAAAATCACTTGTAAAAATTTCAGACGAAGGAGTCGAATTTAGATCTATAATAGATGGAAGTAAGCATTTTTTTACTCCAGAAAAGTCTATGGAGATTCAGCATGATCTTGGTGGCGATATATTTTTTGCTTTTGACGAATGTACAAGTCCGCTTGCAAATAAAGAATATCAAATAGAGTCTTTAAATCGCACACATGCTTGGGCAAAGAGATCTCTTGTTCATCATCAAAATCTTGGTGTAAGTAGTGCCACAGGCGAAATGCAGGCTTTGTATGCGGTTGTACAAGGCGGTGGCTTTCAAGATCTTAGAGAAGAAAGTGCAAAAACTCTTGGAGAAATGTTTGTAGAAGTAAAAGAGAAATCTGCTTCCGCTGAAAGCTACAGCGTGACAAGGAAATATTTTGATGGATTTGGAATTGGTGGAAGCTTCACAAAAGAAGATATGGCAAAAACTGTAAAAATTTCTACTGAGAATTTACCAGAAGAAAAGCCAAGGCATCTTCTCGGAATTGGTGAAATAGAAGATCTATTTTTAGGGATAGAATATGGCATAGATACTTTTGATTGTGTTTCCCCAACACGCCTCGCAAGAAACGGATCTCTTTATACAAAAAATGGAAGAATAAATATTTTTAATTCAAAATACAAAGAAGATTTTTCTCGCGTTTGTGATGATCCAGATTGCTACGCTCACCAATATACAAAATCTTATTTAGCGCATTTATTTAGAAGTAAAGAAATGATTGCTGCGACTATTGCCTCAATTCACAATCTTCACTTTATAGTACATTTAGTAAAAGATATCAGAAAGAGTGTATTAGAAGATAGATTTTTTGAATTTAAAAAAGAAGTGCTAGAGACTTATACAAAATAATTTAGTGTTATAATTTATATATAATATTAAAATTATGAAAAAATATTTCCCATTGTTTTTATTATTAATTTATATTTGTGTATTTGTTTGGAGTGCTATAAATCCAGTAGATTTTTCTGTTTGGAAAGTAGAGGCTATCACTTCTGCAATATCTGTGGTTTTATTACTAGCCCTTTATTTATTTAAAGTTAGATTATCAAATCTAACTTATTTTTTGTGTTTTATTTTCCCTGTGATGCATATCATAGGAGCTCATTACACATTTGCAAATGTGCCTTTTGATTGGTTTAATGACCTTATTGGCTCTACACGTAATATGTACGACAGAGTAGCTCACGCTTCTGTTGGTTTATATTCTTTTGCAATTATGGAATTATTATTAAATTATAAGACGGTAAATAAAAAATGGATCGCATATACATATGCAATATTTTTTATTATGGCTCTCGCTATGACTTATGAGTTATTTGAATGGCAATATGCAGTGTCAGTAAATCCTACAGCTGGAATAGAAGTCCTTGGATCTCAAGGCGATATCTGGGACGCACAAAAAGATATGTTGATGGACACACTCGGAGCAATAGCTGGATTTTTATTATTTATTTTTACAAAAAGAAAGTAATTATTAAAAATAAATTTATTTTTTGTGGATAATTATTTCATCTAAAAATATTTACATGTTATATTAGTATTATCTCTTAAGAGATAATCTAAAAATATGTTGAAAATTATTTTATTGGGCATTATTGGTGCAATTATTAGTATGATAATAGGAATGATTTGGCATTCTTCTAAACTTTTCGGAAAGAGTCAGCTAGATTACAATGCAAAGAAGGTCTTAACTTTTGAGGAACATAAAAATAAATGTGAAGAATCTAAACATTTAGTTTCTCAAAAATATTTACTTCAATTTTTATTATCTTTTATAACCAGTTTCTTTTTGGCTCTTGTTATGAAAGGTGGATACGGAGATATTCATGATAAATATTTATATATGTTTGTTGCTTTAGTTTGGATTTCTTTTACCGTACCAGCAGTCGGTACAAATGTCTTATGGAGTGAAGTTCCTAAAAAGATTGCCTTAAAGAAATTTCTTTCTGATATTTTTTATTGTCTGATCACTTTCATGCTTATAGCATTTATATTTACTTTGATTTTATAAAGATCAAAATATGGTTTCAAAAAGGAGCTATGAGCTCCTTTTTGTTTTGTTTAAATTTTGTTATTATCTATAAATGTTAAAATCTCAAAATAAATTCAAAATAGTTTCTAAGATGACGCCTGCCGGAGATCAGCCAAAGGCAATTTTAGAATTGATAAAGTCACTCGAAGAAAAGGAAAATAAAAATCATAAAAAATTGACCTTACTCGGCGCAACAGGAACAGGAAAGACTTTTACTATTGCAAATGTCATAGAAAAAGTTCAGAAGCCGACGCTTGTCATAGCTCACAACAAAACTCTTGCAGCTCAACTTGCTCAAGAATTCAGATCTTTTTTCCCAAATAATGCAGTGCATTATTTTGTTTCTTATTATGATTATTATCAACCGGAAGCATATATCCCAACTACAGATACATATATAGAAAAAGATGCCCAAATAAATGAAGAGATAGATAGGCTTCGACATGCTTCAACTCAATCTTTACTCACAAGAGATGATGTAATAATAGTCGCCTCTGTATCTTGTATTTACGGACTTGGTTCTCCAATTGAATATGAAAAAGTAAATAAGAAATTATATGTTGGACAAAAGATTTCTAAAGTTGATCTAATGAAAATGTTTGTCGAGATTCATTATGAGAGGACAAACGCAGATTTATCATCAGGGACATTTCGAGCGATTGGAAACAGAATAGATATTATGCCAATGAGTGAGACAACAATGCTCCAAATAGAAATTGAGAATGGAGTGATAGATAAACTTATAATCACAGATCCTGTATCTATGAGAGAAATAAAAGTAGTTGATGATTATTTTATTTTCCCAGCCAAGCATTTTATTTCAGATAAATTCGCGAGAGAAAAGGCTTTTAAATCTATTCAAGCAGAATTAAAAGTCCGATTAAAAGAATTAGAAAAAGAAGGAAAGCTTTTAGAGATAGAGAGATTAAAGAGAAGAACTCAATATGATCTAGCAAGTATAAAAGAATTTGGTTATTGCTCTGGGATTGAAAATTATAGTAGACACTTTTCAAATAAAAAGAGTGGAGAAGCACCTGATACACTTCTTGAATATTTTGGAATTGATGGAAGGGATTTTTTAACTGTGATAGATGAATCTCATGTGACAATTCCACAGATTAGAGGAATGTATAATGGTGATCAGGCCAGAAAAAAGACATTGGTTGATTTTGGCTTTCGTCTTCCGAGCGCAAAAGATAATAGACCTCTTAAATATCAAGAATTTGAAAAAAGGGTAGGAGATGCAATTTATGTATCTGCGACCCCGGCCGATTATGAAAGAGAAAATTCTCAAAAAATAATTCAGCAGATTATTCGCCCGACAGGCCTTGTAGATCCAAAACTAGAAATAAAGCCAGTGATGGAAAAAGGAAAATATCCTGGGCAGGTGCATGATTTTATTTCTGAGACAGTAAAAGAAATTAAAAAAGGAGGTAGAGTGCTTGCTACAACTCTCACAAAAAAGATGGCAGAAAATCTTTCTGAATATTTAAAAGAGAAAAAAATAAAAGCAGAATATCTTCACAGCGATGTAGAAACTTTACAAAGAATAGAAATTTTAACAAGGCTTCGCAAGGGGGAATTCGATTGCCTTGTCGGTGTAAATCTTTTGAGAGAAGGGCTTGATCTTCCAGAAGTGACTTTGATTGGAATTCTTGATGCAGATAAAGAGGGATTTTTGAGGAGTGACACAGCTCTTATTCAGACAATTGGGCGCGCCGC
>JAUPLJ010000028.1 GCA_030837425.1 Patescibacteria group bacterium | reverse complement strand
TTCCGCAATCCTTGATGCAACCTACAAAATGTTATTTGATATAAAATCTGAACCAGAAATTAAAGCAGATGATATTAGAAATCCGATTGGAAGTTATGTAAAACTATTTTATCAGTCAGTAAGTATAAAAGACGGAATTGCCAAGGTTATGCTAACAGGTAGTATGTATGGTCCAGGGGACTGTTCTTTCCCAGAAATTCGTGAACAAATTAATCAATCAGCATTTCAATTTGATACAGTAAATAAAATAGAAGTTTATCTTAATGGAAAAATATTTGACTGGTGTTCAGTGAGTGATGCAGATGTCTCAGAAAGTAAGTGCGACAAAATACCTAGATATTGGATTGATAAAAAATAAATATTTAAAATTTTTATTTCCTTGTGAACATATACACATTGTGAACTTTATAGAGGAGCGAAAAGACCTTTTCTTTAAAATTTTAAAGAATGACAAGGAAAATAACTTAGTTTTTTTAGGATATGCTCCAAACATAGAAAATCCATTTGGCAAAGATCCTAAATGGTTTAAAGCTGACAATATCCCTAAAGAACTTCTTGTAGAATTCTCAGTTATTAAAATAATTAAGAATCCTGATGGAAAGATATCTGTCATTGAAGGACCAATCTTTTAGTATTTCTTTAATAAAAAACCCTGTAATAAAATTACAGGGGTTATTTTATTATTTTATTATTAACAATCCCCAGATCGCTACTAACGACACACTAGGAGTAAAATCCTCTACCTCCTTGCATAGTTACTAGATAAGTATATGATGAATGTATGAATAAAAAACAAATGGTACTCTCAGTACTCATTTTTAGTTTCACTATAATAATTATTATAGTAATATTTACTTTAAAAAATAATATAAAAGAAAAAGTTGTTATTAAAATCCCATTTACTAAAATTACATATTCTTTAATTCCAAAAGATGCGACTACAACAATACCAGAAGCAAAAATCGACATTGACTTGTATTATTGTTTTTAGTATAATTAATATATTCATGTAGAGGTGAGTGGCCTGCACTTATGTGTAACAGCACTTAATATCCGCTCTGTTATTTTTGTAAGATAAATCATCATTACAACTTTAACTTTACGACTCTAATTAGCTAAACTGACAGTATAGATTTTTTCCCTTATGACGATTTTAGTTAAAACAAAAACCAAATAAATCATTTTTTTAAACAAATAAATTTATAGTGTTGCGATTTGAAATTGGAGTAATTAATCAATTAATTAATCAAATCAAAACTATGAAAACAAAAATATTTAATATAAAGTTTTTAACTTTATCTGTTCTAGCCCTCCCTGTATTCTTAGGACTTAGTGGAGTTTCAAAGGCGTATACTCAAATTACTACTCAACTTGATCCTGGTGCTAGAGGAGCAAATGTAACAAATCTTCAATCATTTTTTGCAGATAATGCATCAATATATCCAGAAGGTATGGTAACTGGTTATTATGGAGGTCTTACAAAAGCCGCTGTAAATAGATTCCAAGCTGCTTATGGTTTCTCACAAGTTGGACGTGTTGGTCCTATGACACTTAGTAAAATTAATTCTTTAATCGCAAATGGCGGTTGGGGAGATAGTTTGGCTCCGATCATGTATTCATCTACTGTAAACACAGGTAATAATTCAGCAACTTTTAACTGGTCAGTAAATGAAAACTCTTCAGCAAGAGTATTTTACAGTACAAATGTAGTTACTATAAATGAAGGAGATATTAATTCTGCAGGATTTGCAGTAGTTAATGGAAATACAGCTTTTGGTAGCAATGTTGCGGGAACATCACAACAAGTTACTATTTCTGGTTTACAACCTAATACAACATACTATTATATGTTAGTCTCAACAGACGTAAATGGTAATGTCAGTGTTAGCAATGTGAACAATACTTTCAAGACAACAAATTAATTATTGTTTTAAGAATTTAAAAAACACGAATTAGTAATAATTCGTGTTTTTGTTTTCAAAAATGGATATTAAATTTATATAGTCATATGACTAATAAACAAGTTGTTTATAGATCAGTTATTAATAAAAATCTAAAGCTTTTTCTTATCGTGATATAATGAGGCAAATTTAAATATATGCAAGACGTAAGAGACAATAATTTGTTTTCCAAATTATCAGTGATTGGTGGAGGACTATTGATCTTGATTGCCCTAGGCGCCGTCGTATATTTTTCTCTACAAAAGACAGGCTATTTTTTAGATAAACAAAATAAAGATAAAAATAGAGTCGCCTCAGTCTATTATATTTGTAATGATAAAAAAACTTTAACCGCAGTTTTTTTTGAGCCAAAAATGCCAACAGCATCTTCTACAAGCGCTCAAGATTCACATGGCTCTGTAGTTATAAAGCTTGATGACGGTAGAAATTTTGATTTGAATCAGACAGTCTCTGCCGATGGAGCAAGATACTCAAATAAAGACGAGACGTTTGTGTTTTGGAATAAAGGAATAGAAGCTATGATTTTAGAATTTGATACAGAGAGGTTATATAAAGGTTGTAAGAAATATGACCCATCAGAAAATGGCTACAGAAATTTAGTTTCTTATTTAGATCCATATTTCAATTTCACTATTAATTATCCTAAAGACTATTCACAAGACAAAAAATATAAATATACTCTTCTTGGCCCAGACACAAGTATTGATGGAGTAAAGTTTACTATTCCAAAAATTTACACAGATGGGAATAATTTATCCAAAGAAAGCTATCTTTCAGTTGAAAATATTTCTAATTCTTCACCTTGCTCTGCTTCTTTGTTTTTATCCAACGTAGCCTCTAAAAATATTTCAGAAAATGGCTCAGATTATTCTTTTGCTTCCACTACTGATGCTGCCATGGGGCAAAGATATGAAGAACATGTGTATGCTTTTCCAAAAAATAATATATGTTTTGCGGTGAGATATTTTATACACTATGGAGCGATTGATAATTATACTATCGGTACAGTCGGAGCCTTTAATAAAGATAATTTATTAAAAGAATTTAACTCAATAAGGGATAGTATAAATTTTGTAAATTAATTATAAAAATAAAAGAGCGAATCAATCGCTCTTTTATTTTAATTACAAATTATTATATTTATATATTTTAGAAGCCAAACATTTTTCTAAAAAAGTTCTTAGACTTTTGTAAGACCCCTTCATTTTTTTGTAGAGGTTTATTGTTCTTTACATCTTGATGAGCAAGGATGCTTGTCGCTGTAATATTTGTTCCATTTACAGTTCCTTGCACAACGATCTCTCCATTTATTTGCAAAGATGAGACAGAGCTTGTAGCTCCTTTTACAAATATTTTTGCATTACTTACATCTATTGTGTAGGACACATTACTATTATTTGTGATAGTCAAAGTATTTCCACTAATTGAAGTAATTTTTCCTCCAACTACAGGTTTACCATCTCCTTGTGGAGTATTTTGTAATTTGATATGAATAATTTTTGCAGTGATATTTGTACCACTAATTCTTCCAAGGATAGACACTTTATCTCCAATCACTATGCTTGATACAGAGCTTGTAGCGCCACTTTTAATTATTTTAGCAGTACTTGCATCCACTGTGAATATTTTTGTGGTGGTCGTAGAATTTTTACCTTCACCTCTAAATGTTACTGACATAGTTAAAGTATTTCCATTTATAGCAGTGATTGTACCAAAGACATTCTTTTGTCCTTTTTCTATAGCTATCATTTTACCTCTTCCTTTCTCATCGTCTCCTCTTTTTTCTTCATTTTTCTGTTTCGAAGCACCTTCTACTTCTATTTTATTTGTAATGCTTTGCGCATGTACATTTGATAAATTAAAGAGTGAAAGAGTTATAATTCCGAGAAATAGGGCATTCTTATAAAAAGAATTTGTATTTATTTTTGTAGTCATATTTTTCATAATATTTTTTTCAGTGCTAAATTTATCCGCACTATAGTTATTATTACTTTTAAAAAAGTCTTTTATTACTTTCCTTAACAAAAGCCTTAACAATTTTTATGATAGAATATAAATAAATATTTAAAATGATTTTTATTAGATACAAATTTCTTCTATATTTTATTTTATTTTCTTTTTTATATTTAAATATAGAAAATGTTTTTGCTCTTCAAATTAAAAATGTAAATTTTGGGGCGAGCAACAACAATGACAGATGGGTAGAAGTTTTTAATGATGGAGCTGATATTTTAGATTTCACAATTAGTGATTACAAAATCCTGGATTCAAAAGACACGACCAAGCACAGCATTATGACTCTGCAGGGAGATGCTACTTTCCCATCCAATACTTCTGTATTTATTTCTCCTTCTACGAATATCCCATCTGGAGCCACAAAAGTATTTCGTAGTAGCTATACTCTCGATAAAACAAATGGATATATTTCTATAATCAATTCTGATAACAGCGGGACATATTCTTGTCTTGCTTATGGAAATATTTCTTGTACTCAATCTAATTCTATAAATAATTCAACTTCTACAAATTCCACACCTACAAGCAGCACCTCCACAACCACTTCTACAAGCAATGAGTCTTCACCCGTAAGCATAGTTTATATTTATGTACCCACAAACAATCAAAATAAATATGGAGACATAAGAGTGCTTCTACCAGCAGAAAAATTGGTTCCAGCTGGTGCCGATTCTGAATTTAATGTAAAAGCAATCGATCAAGATAAAAAGCTATAACTGGGTTAAACTTTGAATGGAGCTTTGGAGATGGTGGAGAAAAATTTGGACAAAAAGTTTTCTATCATTATACATATCCAGGAGAATATACCCTTGTTGCCTCAGCCGATGGATACACTGTCGGCGGTGAAGCAAAGATGAATGTTAAAGTTGTCACCCCAGATATTATTATTTCAAAAGTTGGCACAAGTAGCAAAGAAAATTTTATAGATCTCACAAATAACACAGATTATGATCTGGTCCTTTCAAATTTTTATTTAAATTTGGATAATAATTTTTATAAACTTGCTAAAAATTTTACCATTTCTAAAAGAAAGACAGTGCATGTATCAGGGGAAGCCGTTGGTTTTAATCTTCCAGCTACAAATATTTCTTTAAATTACCCAAATAAGAATTTTTTAGTTTCTTATACAAATATAAATAATAATTCAGCCTCAAACACAATTCCTTTAAAATTAAATGTTGTAGAAAACAAGCCAGATCTATTCTCAGAAGAGACTCCTAAAATAAAAACAGAAGAAAATCTAAGCCAAGTGATTACAGAGAAAGAATTACAAATAGAGCCCACAAAACAAACAAAAGAGTCTTTTATTCTTAAAAGATTAGTCTTAAGCCAAGAGATAGATACAAAAACTTTAATAGATTCAAAACCTTTAAATCTTAACAAAACCAAAAATGTGGATACTGGTATAGTCAATTGGTTTAAAAGTCTGATATACTAAAGGTATAAATATGCAGAAAAAAAAGAATATAAATGTCTTTCTGTACACATTTTTACCTTTAGCGCTTTTTGGTGTGTTCTTTTTTTCTAGCCTTAATAAAGTAAAAGCTGAAGGATCAGGGACTATTTTATGTACAAATAGCAATATAAATCAATATTTGATTTTAAATTCTCAATATACATGCCCAAATGGTTTTAATTTATCTCCAAATGATTTTGATTTAGCAAATTATGATCCAGTTTCTGATATCAGTCTTTATTTGAATGGGGGAAATGCAAATAATACAAATACTCAATCAGGAAATACTGTAAATATTACCCCAACCACTCAATCTAATTTACAAAATAATACCCAGCCGGTCATTCAAGATCAGAATGTTGTTATAGAATTTGATCCATCTCTCGCAAGTGGCCCATTTTTAAATCTTGATCCAACAGATTATCCTTATTGTGTCTCCTTAAGCTCAGACCTTTCTTACGGTATTAAAGACGCACAAACAAAAGGTGATGTCTCTGCTTTACAAGCTTATCTTACAGATAGAGGATTTTTAGAAACAGGAGCAACAGGATTTTATGGCAGATCCACAGAGCTAGCAGTTAAAAGATTTGAATACAGAAATCAAATAGAAGTAAATGGGCTAGTAAGAAGAGATTTCAGAGATATTCTAAAAGAGCTCACATGTCAAAAATATCAAAAAATTAGTTATGTAGATAAACCAATGTCTCCTTCAAAAAAAATTAGCTATGTTTCTACTGTAAAGAAGACTGTTATACCTACAACAAAAGTATCATCTCCTAAAAAGATAGTTATCCCAACAACAAATGCTAATTCTGTAAAATCAACTTCAAATTATGTTTCAATTACTCCAGCTCCTACAAATCAAAATCTTATTTCCGGCCCAACACTTGATAACACAAAGCTCTCTTCTCCATACGGAGCACTTTCTTTATCAAGTAGAAATAATCTTTACTTTACTTTTAATACAAGCTCTCCGACTCCAACTATTTGTATAAATATAAATAATACAGATTGCTCACTTCCTGCAAATAATATTGCAATCAGAGAAGGGGTCAACGGGAATCTTTATGAAGCTGTAAATATTTCTGGAAAATGGTCCTTAACAATTTATAGTAATTCTGCTTGGGGAGGGGTTGGAAGTAGAGCAAATATCTATTTGAGAGACAGTGCTACTTCAAATATTATTTCTATTTACACCATTTCAGTTTCTAATTAATTTAATAAAAATTCTATCAAATAACCACTATTGACATAGGGGTTTATTTTTTGTAGTATTTAAAGATTAGTTCTTTTAAAATAAAAGCCAAAGAAATTAAAAAGCCATAAAAAGCTTGAAAATTTTGGGTTTTGATTTTTGAAAATATAAAATTCTGTTTTTATTTATCTATTAAAAATATCTAAATAAAAATTCTACATATATAAATTTTATTTTAAACAATTTTTTTAAACCTTAAATTTTCAAATTATGAAAAAAATTAAAAATTTTCTTTCTTTTTTGCTAGCTTTAGCAATTCCTCTTTTTATCTGTTTTCTATTTTTACTAAGTAAAGGACAATTAACATTAGAGAATGGTGCTTTTCTATGGAACATCGTTTTCGATAGGAATTTGGATTTTATGATTTTAGGATTTGTTATAATGTTTGTTTTTGGTACACAGGTGGTCCAAAATTTCATTTATAAAAAAACCTATCTTAAATTAAATATAGATGAAGATTTATTTATTTTTTTAATATTTTTTACAATGATGTT
>JAUPLJ010000027.1 GCA_030837425.1 Patescibacteria group bacterium | reverse complement strand
TCTTTATTCTTTAATTTTTCAAATATTTCTTTTGGTGACAGTCTGACGACTGTAATATTTCCAACTTCATCTTCTTCTAAATCTTGCTCTGATATCTTTGGATTATTTACTAAATAATAATACAAATCCCATTCAACAGATGTCCCCGCTTTACTAATTTCTAATAATTCAAAATCTCCCTTATCTAAGCCAACCTCTTCTTTACCTTCTTTCTTTACAGCATCTTCTGCATATTTGAGAATATTATTTTCATCACTCTGTTGAAATTCTTTTAAAGAATCAAAAACTTTTCCTCCTGGTAATCTAAAATCATATCCTATATCTCTCCTTTTTTCTCTTGTCATGACAAGAAATATATCATTACCAACTTTTTCTTGTATTAACAATCTAACACCAGGAGATCTTCTTGCTATCTCAAAAGTTTTTCCTTCGTGCTCGATATTTAAAACTTCAAATATTTTTCCTTCAAATACTTTTTTCATATTTTTAGTTTATCAAAATCTTATTAGAAACACAAAAAGTTTTTGTGTTTCTATAAAATTTCAATTATTATGCCTGTGGATTTTCTGTATTAGGTTTTTCTTCTGTTGGATTTTCTGGAGTAGGATTTGATTCAGGAGCTGCTTGATCATTCGCTGTCTTCATTGCTTCTCCAATCTTCATCATAGCTTGTGACAAATCTTCTGAAGCTTTTTGAATTTGCTCAAGAGTTGATTCAGTACTATTTTTAACTGATGTTAGATTAATTCTCTTTTCTGTAACTTCATTTTTAATTTCATCACTTATTTTTCCTTCTGCATCTTTCAATGCTTTCTCTGCTGTGTGGATTAATTGATCTGCAAGATTTTTTGCTTCTACAACTTCCATTTTCTTTTTATCAGCTTCAGCATTCACTTCTGCTTCTTGCTGCATTCTGGCAATATCATCTTTTGAAAGCCCTGATGAGGCTTCGATTCTGATTGATTGCTCTTTACCTGATGTCTTATCTTTCGCTTTTACATTTAAAATTCCATTCGCATCTATATCGAAAGTTACTTCTACTTGTGGCATACCACGAGGTGCTGGAGGAATACCATCGAGAATAAATCTTCCAAGAGATTTGTTGTCAGCTGCCATTGGTCTTTCACCTTGGACAATGTGAATCTCTACTGATGTCTGGTTGTCTGCTGCTGTTGAGAAAGTCTGTGATCTTTGTGTTGGAATAGTTGTATTTCTTTCTACAAGCTTTGTTGCTACATTTCCCATTGTCTCAATACCTACTGAAAGAGGTATCACGTCAAGAAGTAGGACGTCTTTGACATCTCCTTGAAGTACTCCAGCTTGAACAGCAGCGCCAAGTGCTACCACTTCATCTGGATTGATTGATCTATTTGGATCTTTACCAAAAAGATTTTTAACAGCTTCTATCACCATTGGCATTCTTGTTTGTCCTCCGACTAGTATCACATCGTGGATTTCTTCTTTTTTAAACGGAGAATTGGCAAGTGCACGCTTTGTGATCTCTATTGCTCTTTCAACGAATGGTCGGGCAATATTTTCAAGCTCAGCGCGTGTCAGCTTCATTTGTAGATTCTTTGGTCCATCTTGTCCTGCAGCTAGGAACGGAAGAAAGATCTCTGATTCAGATTGGGTTGAAAGCTCGTGTTTTGCCTTTTCTGCTGCTTCGTCAATTCTTTGTAGTGCTAGAGTGTCGCCCTTCACATCTATTCCTGTCTCTGCTTTAAATTTATCAGCAATGAATTTGATTATTTGTTGATCGATGTCGCGCCCTCCAAGATGTGAATCTCCATCAACTGATTTGACTTCCACCACCCCATCTCCAACTTCAAGAATAGAAATATCAAATGTTCCACCCCCCAAGTCAAACACTGCAAGCTTCTCATTCCTGTTTGAATTAAATCCATAAGCAAGTGCTGCAGCTGTAGGCTCTGGAATAATTCTTTTTACATCGAGGCCTGCGATTTTCCCAGCGTCGATTGTTGCTTGTCTTTGTGAATCATTAAAATACGCTGGTACTGTGATGATAGCTTCAGTTATTTTCTCTCCAAGCTTTGCTTCAACATCTGCTTTTATTTTTTGAAGAATCATTGCTGAGACTTCTTCTGGGCGATAATCTTTCCCACCGAGAGTCACCAGCACTGATCCACTATCGCCACTCTTTAATTTGTACGCGACATTTGGAATATCATTTTGTACTTCTTTATCAGAGTAGGAGTGACCCATATATCTCTTTACTCCATAAATAGTATTTTCTGGATTAATTACTGATTGTCTCTTTGCTGTGACGCCGACTGACTTCTCTCCATTTTTTGAAAATGAGACTACAGAAGGAGTTGTACGATATCCTTCTACATTTTCTAAAATCTTTGGATGTCCTCCTTCGATAATAGCTACTGCTGAATTTGTTGTTCCTAAATCTATACCAATAATTTTACTCATATGTTTTTAATTTAATTTAATATTTTTGAACTATGATTAATTTGATTTTTTGATGAACTATGAATTAAATCATAAATTTCATTTTATCAGATTAATCAAAGTTCGAGATTGTTAATAATTTTATTCTTCAAAATGCCCTACTTTTACTCTTGCCGGTCTCAGTATTTTCTCACCAATCTTGTATCCTTTCTGAAGGACATTCACTATTTTATCATTTTTGTCTTTTTCTTCAAGATTCAAATTAATAATTTCTACTGCTTCATGTATAGATGGATTATAAGTTTCTCCAATTTCTCCAAAAACTTCTACTCCATTACTTTCTAATACTTTTTGAAATTGTGAAAATAAATATTCTACACCCACTCTCCAATTTGGATCAACACTCTCCCATTGATCTTTATTGCTTTTAGCCATGTCGTATCCATCAAGCACTGGAAGAAAATCTTTAATCAAATTGCCATTTGCAAATTTAATTAAATCTTTTTTATATTCTTCTATTTCTTTTTCTCTGTTTTTATAATCAGCTTGGACTCTTTGCCAGCCTCTCAAATATTCATCTCTCTCACTCACTAATCTTTCTATTTTGTCTTCAAACTTATTTTTTAATTTATCTTTGTCATGCTTGGCTTTTTCTTTTTCAGACATTACTTCGCCATCAGCATTCAAATCTTCAAAAACTACATCGTCATTTACTTCTAAATCTTTTTCTAACTCTTCTTCGTTGTTTAAATTTTGATCTTTCATATTAATTAAAATAACAAAACACTATTAAAAGAATTCCGTAATTGTTTCAGCATTTGCACCCTTAGTGTTACAAATATAATATCATAAAACACCCTTTTAGGCAAAACAAAACCACCCTTTATTTTAGAGTGGTTTTTAGATTTAATTTTTAATAATATTGTTTTTTTAGAGCATCTAAATCAAAACAATGATACCCTTTTGGATGATTCCAGGTTGAAAGTCTATAGTCGTTTCCATAATTTACATCTCTTTTAAAAGTGGCGCAAAGAGAATACTTAGATGATGACGCAGAGGCAATCTTGTATTCATAACCAACTCCCGTCTCCCTATCTTTTAGATTACCCCCAAAAAGATCTAAATTCTCAGGTAATTTTTTATTTTGATCATAAAAATTTGAAATACTATAAGAAATAGTGGTTAAATCATTCACTTTATTATTATCTATACTTAAATCTCTCACTTTACTTGGATTTCCAAAAGTAGAAATACTAAAACCTACAGTTAAAACAACTATCAATATTGATAGTATGGTTAAAAACTGTGGCACTTTTGTGGAAGAATTATAATCTCTATTTAGAGAATAGTAATAATAAGCAAACAATAATGCTGATACCAAAAATGTAGCTAAAGATTTTAGTAAAAATATATTTAATAATGAGCCCATGAGATATGAATATATAATAGTTATTATTAAGCTTAAAACAGTTAGTGAAGTCACTATCAAGGCTAAATAGATGACTGATTTTCTTAATGTCAGATCTTTTTTTGATGGATCTTGTTTAATATCTTTGTCTATTAGATATGAAAATAAAACATATAAAGGAAAAGCTACTATTAACGTAGCTATCATCATAGCTACTTCAGAAGACATTCCACCGTTATAATAATAATTAAAACTATTATAAATAGTGTCTGGCATTACTTTATCTATTATAGAGAATATAATAAATAAAAATGAATTTACTGAGATACATAAAGTGAGAACTAATCCTATATAATAAAGACTATCTTTATTCGTCTTTCTATTGTCTACTTCTGATTTTTGTATATTGCTTTTAATTATAAGAAGCAATATAAAAGCTAAAATTAGAGATCCTATTGTACTTAAAAATGACATATATTTATTTTAATTAATTGTGTATAAATTATAGCAAATAATAAACAAAACCACTCTTGACGAGTGGTTTTTGCTATTACTATCTTTTTGACCAAGTTGGAGCTTTACGAGCTTTTTTAAGACCGAATTTCTTTCTTTCTTTAGCTCTTGGATCTCTTTTTAAGAAGCCAAGCTTCTTTAATGAGGCGCGGAGAGATTCGTCTTCTTTTACAAGTGCACGAGTTATGCCGTGGCGTACTGCTTCTGCTTGAGAATGAATTCCAGATCCTGCGACATGCACAGTGATTGTATATTTATTTCCAAGTCCAGATTTTGTAAAAGCTGAATTTACTATTTCTCTTAGATCACTTGTTTGGAAGTAATCATTTACTTCTTTGTCATTAACTAAGAAAGATGATTTAGTAGAAGGAGTAATACGTACTCTTGCTGTGGCTGTTTTTCTTCTACCTATTGTCTCTATATATCTTGTTGTCATAAATTTGTTTAGTAATTAAGTCCTCTATTCTTCTATTGAAAGATTTTTCATTCTCTTGTCTTGTAATTTATTCTTTGGAAGCATACCAAGTATTGCGTGCTTGATAATTTCTCTATATCCTTTTTTTGCTACAACTTGCTCGTATGTCTTTACATGTTGCCCTCCCGGATATCCTGAATAATTTTTATGTAAACTTTCTTTTAATTTGTTACCTGTTATTTTAACTTTTGAGGCATTAAGAATTTTTACTTTAACATCTTCTATAATATTCTTTGCAAAAGAAGTTGAGCTTTTTCCATTTAAAAGAGCAGCCGCCTCACTGGATAATCTACCAAGAGATTTTCCTTCTGCATCTAAAATATATTCTTTTGTCATATTTGTAGTTGTCATATTTTTTAAATAAATTCAATAACTGCCATTGGAGAACCATCACCGATTCTTTGTCCTAGCTTTGTAATTCTTAAATATCCACCATCAACATCTTTGTATTTAGGAGATAAAGTAGAAAAAAGTTTCTTTGTCTCATCTTCTTGATTTAAAATTCTACTTGCTACCAATCTTCTTCTTGAAACAGAATCTACTTTTGCAAGTGTGATTAATCTTTCTACGAAAGGTCTGATTTCTTTTGCTCTTGCTTCAGTAGTCTCTATTTTTTCATGACGAACAAGATTAATAGCTAGACCTTTTATGAATGAGTGTCTAGCGTTCTTTTCTCTTCCGAATTTTCTAATATTTTTGTGATGCTTCATGATTTTATTTTTTATATCTTATACACTTTTTTTGACTTTTTTGCAAATCCTATTTCTTATCTTTTTTGAGAGCTAGGCCTTTTCCATCCAATAATTCTTTGATTTCTTCAATAGCTTTATCACCTAATCCTCCTAATGCTTTTAGATCTCCTTCTGATTTCTTTAATAATCCAGAAAGGGTTTTTATGCCTCCAGAGATAAGAGCATTTTCTGTTCTTGTTGAAAATTCTAATTCTTCAATTTTTATTTTCATAGGAGAATTTTCCATATCACTCTTTTCATCGAGAACGCTTCCGTCTGAAAGAATTCCTTCGTCATTTGATTCTGTCTCCTTAAAACCTATTATAGATTGAAGTTGAGTAATCATTGTGGCGATACTAAATTCAAGAACTTCTCTTGGAGAAATTGTGCCGTCTGTCTCAATAGTTAGGCGTAGTCTGTTGTGGTCTGTCCTGTCACCAATACGCATATTTTCAACTTCATAGCTTGCTCTTTTTACAGGTGTAAATGAGGCGTCTAAAGAAATAGCACCGATGGCTGTTCTTTCTTTTTCAACTTGCTCTTTAGAAATATAACCCATTCCTTTTTCAAGATTCATTTCTATATCAAGAGAAACTTTGTCTGTTATCTCACAAATATATGAATCTTTATTTACAATTTCTACTGATGATGAATGCTCAATATCTTTTGCTGTAATAATTTTTGGACCTTTAACTTTTAAATGAATCTTTTGCAATTCATCTCCATGAACTACAAAATTTACTGCTTTTAAATTTAAAATAATAGAGATCACGTCTTCTTTTATTCCTTCGATAGTTGAAAATTCATGTTTAACTCCTTCGATAGAAAGAGATGTGATAGCAACTCCAGGAATAGAAGAGATGATTATTCTTCTGATAGAATTTCCTAATGTGTACCCATAACCAGGGTAAAGTCCGTCTATTTCGTAGACTCCTTTATCACCTTCTTCTTTAATAATTTTTGGTTTTGATGGTAAGTTTATATTTTGTGAATGCATAAAAATTTATTTTATTATATTTTATTATTTTTCTGACCTGTTGTTCTTTAGTTAATAAAATTAACAGTTGTGATTATAACACAAAAACACTATAAAAATCAAGTATCTTTCCTTTAGATTTTAAAAATCTAAACTATAGAATTATCTGTTATAAAACTCTAAAACTTTAGCAAAATCAAATCCTGCTTCTATTTCTTTTGGAAGTGAGTTTACTTTCGCCTCCAACTTATCTAAATCAAAGGACATCCAGGCTGGGACGACAGAATCTTTTAATTTTGTTTGTAAATCTGTAAATAATTTACTTACTTTTGATCCTTCTCTGATAGAGATCACATCGCCAATTCTTACTTTATGAGAAGCGATATTTAATTTCTTTCCATTTACTAAAATATGTCCGTGAGAAACTATTTGTCTTGCGAGTGGTCTACTTTTTGATAAACCCATTCTAAATACAACATTATCCAATCTTGTTTCTAGGCCTATATAAATAGCTAAAGTAGGATGAATTTTGCTTAAAGCGGCAACTTTCTCAGAACCTTTTACATAAGATAAAAATTGCTTCTCTGAAACGCCGTAGATATTCTTAATCTTTTGTTTCTCTTTCATTTGAAAACCATATTCAGAAGTAGAAGATTTATGCTTCTTCTCAGAATCAAGCTTTCCAGGAGGATAAGCTCTTGTATTCATTGCACATTTAGGAGTAAAACATCTCTCTCCTTTTAGGAAAAGTTTTTCGCCAGCTCTTCTACATACTTTACATTTTTTATCTATCATATATTTAAATTAATTCTAAATTCTTCTAGGTTTCTTTGGCTTTGGACCATTATGTGGAAC
>JAUPLJ010000058.1 GCA_030837425.1 Patescibacteria group bacterium | reverse complement strand
AATAGTTTTTTACTATTAAATAGTACAAAATTAATAGGAGCTTGTCAAGTTGTATTTTTTTGTTATTTAGGCTTATAATATAAGGGTATTCTTAGAATTGATTTTAAAACCAGAATAAATGGATAAAAATTATGAAAAGAATGTGCACATTAATTAAAAACTTTAATTAAATTAAAAATAATTAAAAAATTAAGATAATCCTAGGAAATTTATCTTAAATAATAACTTAAATAAAAATATGAACAAAGTAGCACTTGCAGAAGAACTTAATAAGGTTTTAAATACTTCAAAAGCTGAGGCTGAAAGAGTTGTAGAATCTTTATTTGATTCAATTATTCACACTCTTAAAAAAGGAGAAGAAGTGTCAGTAGCAGGATTTGGAAAGTTTTCTGTAAAACACAGAAAAGCTCGCGACGCTAGAAACCCAAAGACTGGCGCAACTGTAAAAGTTGCAGCATCAAAAGCTGTAAAGTTTTCAGTAGCTAAAGCTCTTAAAGAAGCTGTAAAATAATTTATTTTTTTAGAATAAACAAAAACCGACTAATTTTTTAGTCGGTTTTTGTTTTTATATGAATATGCTATATTACCGACATACAGAAGTCAAAGATTTTATAAACAGAAATGATAGAAAAGGTAGCCTTATTAAAGTTAATTTTAAAAGATTTACAATATTTATGTTAATACCAACAGTACTTGAAAAAACACAAAATGGTGAGCGTGCGTACGATATTTATTCTCGTTTATTAAAAGAAAGAATTATATTTCTTCATGATCAAATAAATAACGATACAGCTTCTATTGTTATTGCTCAACTTTTATTTTTAGAAGCAGAAGATGCAAAAAAAGATATCACTATGTATATCAATTCACCAGGTGGAGAAATACAATCTGGCTTAGCAATTGTTGATGCTATGAATCATGTAAAATGTGATGTCTCAACTGTGTGTACAGGAATGGCTGCTTCTATGGGAGCTACAATTTTATCTCAAGGAGCAAAAGGAAAAAGATTTTGTTTACCAAACTCTGAAGTCATGATACATCAGCCACTTACTGGTATAGAAGGACAAGCGTCAGATATTGAGATCACTGCTAAACATATATTAAAACTTAAAGAAAAATTATCTAAAATGTTATCTATCGCTACAGGAAAATCTTTTGAACAAATACAAAAAGATGGTGATAGAGATTATTGGATGAGCTCAGATGAAGCAAAAAAATACGGGATAGTCGACGATATTTTGAAACCAAAAAAGAAGTAATTCTTTTTACTAATTAAATAAAAATATGTTGTTAATAATTTATGCTGCAATAGCTGCAATAATAGGTGGGGTTTTTGGCTATGTTGGAAGACATTATATTGCTCTACTCCGAAGAAATTCTATAGAGAGTAAGCTTGAGGAAAGAATTTTAGAAGCAAAAAAAACAGCACAAAAGATTGAAGAAGAATCTTTAAAATTTTCTGAAGAAGTAAAACAAAGATTAGATAAAACAGAATCAAGACTAGATAAAAAAGAAGATGAACTAGAATCAAGAGAAGAAGCTTTGAAAATAGAAAAAGAAAAACTTTTTTCTGCTGCAGAAGATATAAAAGAAATTAAAAAAAGAACACAAGAGAAAGAAAAAAGTATTGATAATAAAATAGAAGACATTGCATCTTTGTCTAAAACAGAAGCGAAAGAAATTTTGTTTAAAAAAATAGAAGAAGAATCTTCTGAAGATTTAAAATCTAGGTTGCTAAAACTTTCTCGTGAAGGAGAACAAAAATATGAAAATTTTGTAAAAGAAATTTTAGTAAACACTATGTACAGAGTTGGTAATTCAAATATTACAGAATTCATGACAAGCGTCGTAGAAATAAATGATGATGAAATAAAAGGAAAAATAATTGGTAAAGAAGGTAGAAACATAAAAGCTTTTGAAAGAGCAAGTGGAGTAGAAATTTTAGTAGACGAGATTCCAAATGCAGTAGTTGTTTCTTGTTTTGATCCCGTAAGAAGAGCTATCGCAAAAAATGCACTCGAGATGCTTATAAAAGATGGAAGAATACAACCAGCTAGAATAGAAGAGTTTTTAGAAAAAGCAAAAAAAGAAATAGGTACTTTTATGAGAAAAAAAGGAGAGGAAGCTATTATGGAATGTGGAATACTTTCTGTACCGGATGAAATTCTTCCAATACTTGGTAGATTATATTTTAGGACAAGCTATGGGCAAAATGTTTTAGATCACTCAATAGAAACTGCACACATCGCAGGAATAATGGCTTGCGAGCTTGGTATAGATGTCCTTACAGCGAAGACTGGCGCACTTCTTCACGATATTGGAAAAGCGGTTGACCATGAAATAGAAGGTACTCATGTAGAAATTGGAAGAAGAATTTTAAAAAAGTATGGAATAGATGAAAAAGTAATCTTAGCAATGCAGGCTCATCATGAAGAATATCCATATGAGACTCTAGAATCTGTGATTGTAGCAGTTGCTGATAAGATTTCAGGGAGTAGACCAGGAGCAAGAAGGGATTCTATAGAGAATTATATTAAAAGACTTAATGATTTAGAGAGTATAGTAATGAGTTTTGTAGGAATAGATAAGGTTTATGCTTTGCAAGCAGGTAGAGAAGTGCGAGTATTTGTAGAACCAAAAATAATTACCGATCTAGAAGCTATCAAATTAGCTAGAGAAATCGCTATTAAAATAGAAACAGAGATTCGCTATCCAGGAGAGATAAAAATCAATGTTATAAGAGAAAGTAGGGTTATAGAATTCGCTAGATAAGAGTGTTAAGTTTGTTAAATTCTACTTTTGATAAAAACATTCGTTTTGTTATACTTATCTTAATGAACAAAAAAATAAAAGATGCATTTATAATATCTTTCTTAGGCATATCTATGTCTACTTGTT
>JAUPLJ010000057.1 GCA_030837425.1 Patescibacteria group bacterium | reverse complement strand
CTTCTTTTTTTATTCTGATTAAATAAATATAACCCATTATATAAATTTTTATTTTGTGAAAGAATATTAATATATTATCATTATAATATAGAGTTGTCAAGACTTAAAAATACCATTATTTCGTGGTATTATTTTATTAATTTAGAGATATGAATTCTGAGAATAAAATCGTTACCAGATTTGCGCCAAGCCCTACAGGCTTTCTTCATATAGGTGGAGCGAGATCTGCTCTATTCAACTATTTCTTCACTAAACAAAAAGGCGGAAAGATAATTTTAAGAATAGAAGACACTGATGCTGAAAGAAATAAAGATGAATACACCCAAGCGATAATAGATGGCTTTGACTGGCTTGGATTAAAATTTGATGATACAAAAAAGCAATCTGACAATTTTCCTACACATAAAAAATATCTAGAAAAATTGATTACCGATGGACATGCATATGTATCAAAAGAAGAAGTGAAGGAAGAAGGACAAAGAGCAGAAGTGATTCGTTTTAAAAATCCAAATAAGAAAATTACTTTCACTGATATGATTCGTGGAGAAGTATCTGTTGATACAACTGATCTTGGAGATTTTGTAATTGCCAAGTCTTTCGAGGAGCCTATATTTCATCTTTCAAACGTGATAGATGACATCACAATGGGCGTCACTCACGTTATTCGTGGTGAAGAACATTTAGCTAATACTCCAAGACAAATATTGATCTGGGAAGCAATTGGAGAAAGAGAAAGACCAATATATGCTCATATACCACTAATCTTATCGACAGAAAGAGAGAAATTGTCTAAAAGAAAGCATGGTGAGCTTGTATCTGTCGCATATTATCAAAACAATGGATACTTAAAAGAAGCTTTTATAAATTTCTTAGCATTCTTAGGATGGAATCCTGGCGGAGAAGAAGAGATTTATTCTTTAGAAGATCTTATAAACAAATTTGATATTACAAAGGTCCAAAAAGGAGGAGCTGTCTTTAATGTAGATAAGCTAAATTGGTTTAATAAAGAATACATAAAGAAGCAAACTGAAAAAGAGCAACTAGAATATATCAAAAAATATTTACCTAATATAGAAAAATATAATGATCAACTATTAGAAAAACTCCGCCCGGTGTTAATTGAAAGAATTAATTTCTATGGAGAATTAAAAAAGATGCAAGAAGATGGAGATCTTGATTGTTATACACACGCACCAGTATTTGATAATAAAAATGAAGAAGCAAGTATTGAAAAAATAATCTGGAAGAAATCAAATAAAGAAAATACACTAGAGAATTTAAAAGAAATAAAAATAATTTTAAGTTTAAATAAAGATATTTCTTTTGAAGAGATTTGGGATAAGATTTATAAATTAGCAGAAGAAAAAGGTAAAGGAGATATACTCTGGCCACTTCGTTATTCATTATCTGGAAAAGAAAAGTCTCCAGACCCAAAGACTTTACTTTATATATTAGGAGTAAAAGAGTCAGAAGAAAGAATAGAAACAGCCTTGAAAGAATTATCAAAATAAATTTATGCTTATAAATATCAGCTTTGCGAGTTTATTTATATTACTACTAATACTATTTATAATAGGAGCGATCTTAGGGTTTACTCGGGCTATAAATTTTTGGAATAAAAAATAAATCTTTATGTTAGAAATATATTTATCTAAATTAATACTTTACTGCATACTAGCTCTGGCTTTTGGATTTATGATTGGATGGATGACATTAGTTCAAGATATACCAAAAGGAAAAACTTTTAATCTTTTATATGTGTTTAAATCATTAAAGCTCACTTCTATCTTTGAATGGATATTTAGCCTCTTTGCAAAAATATTAAAAGCATTAACTGGAATAAATATAGATCCGGAAATAAAAAAATAGAGAAAAATAATATAATATATTTTTATTTTGTAAAGATTGAATATACAAAATCATAATTGATATACTATTAAATAGGGGAGATATGTAAATCCCACATTCATGTTTCTCCTAAATCAAGTTCTTGGGTGGACTTGTAGTAAGACGCACGGCCTCATATCTGTGCGTTTTACTTTATCCAAATTTATGTATAAGGAGTATACGTGTATAAAATATTAAAGGGAGATTATTTGGAAAAATATATAGTGTCGCACAATATATCTTTTACGACTCTATATTAGTAAATAAAGCTTTATTAATATATTTTAAATAATTTATAACCTTTAATAAGAATTACTCTTCTTAATCCTCTAATAGTCCTAATAAGCCGATCATGAGTAAGGACTTCTTTATCTGAGCTGCCGATCCATTTATTTCTTTTTCTAATTGTAATAGCTTGTATAGGTTAGCCGCTGATAATATCTTTATATTAACAACTGACATAGCTCGTAGTTTAGCTATTAAGTCTTCGCCTATCTTTCCATTAAATATTTTCTTCGCTTCATCATCTTTCAAAAATCTTATAAGTAATCCATACTCAAACATTTTAACAAGTTGCACATATATATTCATCACGGACTCACTTGTGTCTAGATTCATTTCTTCGATCTTTTCTATTAAGCCTTTCTTATCAGAATTGCACAATGATTCCAAGATCTCAAAAACTTCTTCGTTAGAGGTCAATCCTAATACTCTGTGAACATCTTTAATCTGTATTTCATCTTTACCGATAGTATTAAAAACTTTTTCAAGGATGCCTAATGTATCTCTAAATGATCCTTTGCCTTGCTTTGCTATCAGATTGATACTTTCATTATCCAATTTCTTTTCTTCTGATTTAGCGACTTTTAATATAATCTCTTCTAAAGTTTTTATACCTGGAGAAATAAAATTTATTTCCTGACAACGAGAAATGATTGTTGGTGGTAATTTATGTTTGTCTGTCGTCGCTAAAATGAATACCACATGTGCTGGAGGCTCTTCTAGAGTCTTGAGAAGTGCATTAAAAGCTGATTTAGAGAGCATGTGGGCTTCATCTAGTATGTATACTTTGTATCTAGAGCCAAAAGTAGAAG
>JAUPLJ010000026.1 GCA_030837425.1 Patescibacteria group bacterium | reverse complement strand
AATAAAGATGCGACAACAGAAGACCTTTGTGAATTTGTCACAGGGCCCGACTTTCCAACAGGTGGAGTTATTTATGGGAAGAGCGACATAATGCATGCCTACGCGACAGGCCGTGGTGGAATTGTCACAAGAGGCGAAGCGGATATCGTAGAACTTAAAAATGGAAATTATCAAATCATCATAACCTCTATTCCTTACAGAGTTGTAAAATCTACTTTGATAGAAAAGATCGCCGACCTTGTTCGTGAAAAAAAGATCGAAGGCATAAAGGGGCTCCGAGATGAATCTACAAAAGATATTCGTATTGCTATTGATCTAAAAAGCGGGATAGAGCCACAAAAAGTTTTAAATTATTTATACAAACATACTCAATTGGAAGACACATTTCATGTAAATCTGGTTTGTCTTGTTGATGGAGTTCCACAAACTTTAAATCTCAAATCAGCCCTTGAAGAATTTTTGAAGCACAGAAAAGTTGTTGTAAAAAGAAGAACAGAATTTGAATTAAGAAAAGCAGAAGATAGAGAGCATATTTTAATCGGTCTTAAAAAAGCTCTCGACCATATTGATGAAATAATCAAGCTCATCAGAAAGAGTAAATCCGTAGAAGAAGCTCATACAGAATTGATGAAGCAATTTAAATTTTCTCCTATACAAGCTCAAGCCATCTTAGACATGAAGCTTCAAAGGCTTGCTGGTCTTGAAAGAAAGAAAATAGAAGATGAATTAAAACAAGTTCAAGATTTTATTGCAGAGCTTAAAGAAATCTTAGCAAGTGAAAAGAAAATGCTAAAGATAATCAAAGATGAACTTTTAGAAATCAAAGCAAAATATGGAGATGATAGAAGAACAAAAGTAGTGAAGCATCGCGCTAAAGAATTTAATCCAGAAGATTTGATTGCTGAAAAAGAAGCAGTGCTTGTTTACACTTCAGGCGGATATGTAAAACGTACAGATCCAGATGAGTTTAAAACTCAAAAAAGAGGTGGGGTCGGAGTAGTTGATCTTAATACAAAAGAAGAAGATTTTATTTCTATCTCTTTAACTACAAATACACATTCAGATTTATTATTCTTTACAGACAAAGGTAAAGCATATCAAATGAAGATGTATGAGATCCCAGAAGGTAAACGTGCCACAAGAGGGAAGAGTATTATGAATTATCTACAAGTTTCTAGTGACGAAAAAATCACAAGCATTCTCCCAATGCCTAAAGAATTAAAAAATTCTACTTTATCTCTCGCGATGATTACTCGTGACGGGACAATTAAAAAATCTTCAGCAGAAAGTTTCAAAGATGTACGAAGAAGTGGATTGATTGCAATCAAGCTCGATGAGAAAGATGTGCTCCTCTCAGCTCTATTTGTAGAAAAAGGGGATGATATTATTATGACTAGCGTGAATGGTCAATCTATTCGTTTTGATCAAGATGAAGTCAGAGAAATGGGTAGAACCGCAGGAGGGGTCAGAGGAATGAAGCTTGATAAGGGAGACCATATCGCTTCATGTGATGTTATTAAAAAAGAATCAGCAAAAATAGCAAAGCTTTTAGTGGCAACAGAAAATGGCTATGGCAAAATGACTAAGCTCGATGAATACAAAACTCAAGGAAGAGGCGGATCAGGAATAAAGACAGTACAAGTCACAGCAAAGACTGGCAAACTGATCGTCGCAAAAGTTATTGTTGATGAGAGTGCTGAAATGCTAGCCATTTCAAAAAATTCTCAAGTTATAAAGACGGAAATAAATACAATCCCAACTCTAGGAAGAGCGACCCAAGGAGTTCGCATTATGAAGCTTCGTGACGGAGATTCAGTCGCATCTCTCGCAATATTATAGAAATAAAAAGAGCTTCCAAAAGAAGTTCTTTTTTATTGTGATAAAATATATATATATAAATATTTATGTTCGTATCTCCTGTACAAATTATAGAAAGTTTAGCACTAAGAAAAGGTGACACTGTCGCAGATTTTGGATGTGGATCTGGTGCTTATGTATTTGCTGCATCAAAAATTGTAGGCGATAGAGGAAGGGTATACGCAGTAGATATTCACAGAGATATTTTAGAAAAAATAAATCGTGAAGCAGATAAAATGAACATTATAAATATAGACACTCTTTTAACAAATGTAGAAGAAAAAGTTCAGATAGAAAATCTATCTTGCGACGTTGTTATTATTTCAAATATTTTAGCAGAGATAAAAGATATAGACAAAGTTTTAGAAGAAGTAAAAAGAATTTTAAAGCCAGATGGATACCTTCTTATTGTCGATTGGAAAGATTCCGATCATGCATTATCTCAAAAGAGAGGACATGTAATTCCAGAAGAAAAGATCACTGCTATTTTAGCTAAAAATCATTTTTCAATTAAAAAGCATTTTCCAGCTGGCAATTTCCATTACGCTTTTATCGCAGAAGAACACAAATAATCTTTCGTGATATAATCTTATAATAATTATTATTTATGGATTTCAAGAAATTTTTAGATTTTAAAAGTATTTTATTTGGAGTAGGAATATTTGCGATCGTTATCGCCGTACTCGGCTTTTCTGGCAAAATTCCTTTTTTCGGCTCATCCTCTTCATCCAAAAAACTCACTGGTATTGTCACTGTTTGGGGCACTATTCCTCAAGGATCTATGACTGATTTTGTAAATGCTTTTGATAAAGCCGCTGGAACATATTCGATGGAGTATAAAGAAGTCCCTTATAATCAAATAAATAGTAAATTAATTTCCGCTTTAGCGGATGGTATCGGCCCAGATCTAATAATCGCCCCAGCAGAAATTGCATTTTCAAATCTCTCAAGGCTTTATCCTGTAAGTGTAGCTACAATTCCAGAGGCGACATATAGAAGCAGTTTTGTAGATGCCGGAGCCATACTTATATATCCTCCTTATGGATATATAGCACTTCCAATATCTGTAGACCCGCTAGTCCTTTATTATAATAGTGATATTCTTTCAAGTAATGGATTTACATCTCCACCAAAATCATGGATGGATTTATATAATTATAATAGTAAGATTACAAAAAAAGATAGCAATGGAAATATAATTCTTTCAACTATCGCTTTTGGGACCTACGACAATATTCCTCATGCTACAGATATTATTCTTTCTATGATATTTCAGCAAGGCCAAACTCCAGTAGAGCAATATGCAACAAAAGATGGCAATGGAAATAGCATCGCGGCTTATAGAGTATTAGTTGATCAGAGTACTACAGACGGAGGGATTTCTCCATTAAATGCAGCCCTTGCTTTTACAAAAGATTTTTCTGATACTCAAAAAAATACTTATAATTGGAACGCGACATCTCCAGACGCATTATCTCAATTTATTTCTGGCAACCTTGCTTTTTATATTGGATATGCGAGTGAAGCGGGATATATTAAATCCGCAAATCAAAAATTATATTTTAATTATTCATATCTACCACAAGCAGATGGGACTAAATCCACCGCAACTTTTGGTAAATTAAATACAATATTTATGCTTCGCACAAGTCCAAATGCAAGCGAGGATAGTCTCGCTTATAAAGTCATGGTTTCTCTTGCGACTGGCCCATTTAGTCAAAATCTGACAGGTGTGACAGGAGCTGTATCTGCTTTAAAAGATAATATTTCTAGTGCAATTTCTTCTGGTGATCAAGGAGCAGAAATATTTGGCACTAGCGCATTGATTAGCAAGACATTTTATGATTTACACAGGACAGATCTAGAATCACTAATGAGAGAAGCCGTGAGACAAATTTTTAATGGAGAAAAGAGCACAGTAGAGGCAAGTAAGCAATTTTCAGATAATCTTCAAGCGGTGTATAATGGACAAAATTAAAAAATTTATGAAAAAGATTTCAAAAGAAAATTTTAAAAATTTATTTAAAAAGATCACAGCTATTTTCTTTTTATTAATCATTCTTAGCCCTATTTCATTTTCATTTGCTGCAGACCCGTCTAGTGCAAATACTGGCGCACCAGACATTTCTAAAATCAATGCAGATGGTAAAGGCCTCGTTCCTCCATGTGCACATCAAGATGGACCTCCCTGTACACTTCAAGATTTATTTGGAATGATAAAGCCTATAAGAGATCTATTAATATACGCTGTGATGATTGTTGTAGTTGGATACACGATTTATGCTGGAGTGGGCCTAGTGTTTTATGGAGATGTACCAGAATATAGACAAAAATTAAAAAAGATTTTTAAGAATGGAGTTATAGCCATAGTCATTCTAGTTGTCGCGGTAAGTATAATCTTCGCAGCTTTAGTATCTTTTGGATTTAATCAAAATATATTAGATGTTTTAAAACAAATTTTTACTTTCAATGATTTTAGTTTTGTGTCGCACGCTCTCGCCCAATCTTCAACTACAGCAAGTACAAGTAATCAATATGTAGATTTATTTCCACAGCAAAATTTTATTACAATTTTACAAAAGACAGTAAAATTTATAATTAATTATATTGTCGCACCAATATTAGTTATGGGAGTCATCTGGGCAGGATTTAGATTTGTAAAAGCAGAAGGTAATCCAGAAGAGCTTGCTTCTGCTAAGAAATTTGGAACCTGGGTGCTTATTGCAATAGCTATCGCAGTAGCTGCTCCACTCTTATTAAATATGGTCTTATCTACGATACAAAGCATAATAAGTTAAAGTATATTTAAGTCATTAAAATAACAGTATTAGATTAAAATTTGAATAATCTGTTTTTTATATATGATATAATTTAAACATTAATAAAAATTAATTATGACTAAAAATTTTTCATTCCGATTTAAATATTTTTTGTTTTTTGTTTCTTTTTCAGTTTTTAATTTTATTCACTCAAATGCTCAAATAACAGCCTCCTCTTCTCCTGATACACCTAGTACAGATTATTTGGCTATAGCTAATACTAGTATTTCTAATACTGGAAAATTAATTAAAAATATTACTGAGAATATCGGAGGTAATTTGGTCCTTTTATTATCTAGTGCTGCTTTCGTATTATTTTTATGGGGGCTTGTAAGATTTATTTTTGATAGAGCAAACGGAAAAGATGAAGATCTAAAAAAAGATAAAGAAGCTATGGGCTGGGGGCTCGCAGCACTCTTTGTTGTTATTTCTGTTTGGGGAATAATAAAAATGTTTCAAGGATTTTTAGGAATTGAAAATAGCGGAGACATAAAACTTCCAAAAATTTGTATAGATGAAAGCTGTGACAAATCCGGAGGAGCGGTAAGCGAAGGAGGGATAAAGACAGGTGGTAAATTTGATGATACTACAGCAAAACTAGATACTACAGAAACAGTAGTTGATGGTACATATGATATAAAAAGTATAAGAATGTGGAACCTGCCTTTAAAAGCCGGGATGTCTGGCAATTCTGTAGAGACAGCTCAGCTACAACAATTTTTATTAGATAAAAATTATAATATAGGATCTGCTGGAGTTGATGGAAAATTTGGCCCAGACACAACAGCTGCAGTAAAAGCTTTTCAAAAAGATAATGCTTTAGCTCAGGATGGAATAATTGGTCAGGGGACAAAGGCTGTGATTCTTTATGAATACATGAATGCGGCTCCAGAAAAAGGAGATACATATAATGTATACCTTTGGCCAAATATTATGACCAGTGGACAATCGACAGACGCTAATACTGACGGAATGGTATCAAAGCTTCAGTTATTTTTAAAACAAAGTTATAATTTAGGAACTACAGGCCCCAATAAAGATGGAGTAGATGGTATTTATGGCGGAAAAACATCAGTAGCAGTAAAAGCTTTTCAAGCTAAATATTATTTAAAAGAGGACAACTTGGTTGGCCCATCTACAAAAGCAGTGATCATGTTTATAGAAAATGGTAATAATTAAAATTTATGAAAATAAATAAATTAAAAAATATTTTAAAAATAACCATCTTAACTCTCTCGGTATTTTTAATAGAAATTAATAATTCTTTTGCACAGACAGACAATGGTTTACAAGGCTCTTTAAATTTTAAAGCAGCAGCAAACAATATAACAAATAATATTTTAACTTCGGCTACCACGTTGCTCATGACGGCCGGCTTCGTATTATTTTTTTGGGGAGTTGTCAGATTTCTTTACGATAGATCTAATGGAGACGATTCAAGACTTCAAAAAGATAAAGAGGCTATGCTTTGGGGACTCATCGCATTATTTGTCATAGTTTCAACATGGGGAATTATAAGACTGGCTCAAGATTTTCTCGGTCTTCAAAATGATAGCAATATTCAAATCAAAAGCGTAGAATTTATACCACCTTCAGGTGGACAATCACCACAGCCTTGGACACCTTCTGGTCCATTTGAGAAAAAAAGTCTTGATCCATCTGAGGATCCATTTGAGCAAAAAACTTCTGAGCCATCTTCTGATCCACAAAAAGACCAAAGCAAAGATTTTGATTCCGATGTGTATCCTGGTGACCCTATTACAAAAGATCAAGCCAAAAAAATAAATCATTATTTAACACTATATAAATGTTTTCCACTTGGAGTTAATTCTATAGGCACTAATTATGGTAAAGAGGATGCTTACATAGTAAAACAATTTCAAAAAGATAATAATTTAAGTCCAACTGGGATAATAGACACAAATACTTGGAAAGCTTTTACTTCTGGAATTGCAAAGGAATGTATTTATTCTAAGTTTCTTACAGAAGAAGAAAATTAATTAGTGTAGTTATAATACAAAAAGTTGTTAAAAATCATTCTAAGAATGGTAAGATTATTAATAAAACCCTTATTTTATAAGGGTTTTATTAGTATTTGTTAAGATTCCTACTTATTTTACTTGACAAATATTTTATTTAGTATATACTGTATGCAGATATATCAAATTGTTCTTTGTCCGAGGTGAATGCCTGCTCATAGAACAAATCTTTAACGTTAAATTTAAAAACTTATTTTATGGCAGAAGAAAAAAAGTCTACTATTCCTGGTGGAGTTGTAGCTATAGTAATTCTTTCTTTTATTTTCGCTCCAACTTTATGGAATGGAATGGCTTCAATTTTTGGAGGAATAGGCAATGCATTTAATATGCAATCTCAAAGAAGCCCAGGATTAATTATTATCCTGTTAATAGTAGCTATCGTCTACTTTAAAGGAAAGAAAAAAGATGAAGCTTAATGCTTTATTTAACGAGTCGTTAATTTATACATTTTATTCAATATATCGTCGTAGTTTACACAGACGATATCATTATTGATATAATATGTGTCGATTAACGACTTTTTTTATTTTATATACACTTGACACTGAATATAATATATGCTATACTATATTCAGTATTAAAATTTAGTAACATTTAAATTCTTTAAAATGAAATTAGAAAAAATATTTTATTTATTAACTTCAAAAATTTTTTGGTTAGGGATACTTTTGTACATGACTATAAGATTAGTAAGGACAGGGAGCCAGGATCAAGATTATGGAGGGTTTACAAACTTTTTATTTCCAATAGTTGATAATCCTAATAATCTTTTTTATATCTTATTTCTTGGCTTCGGAGTATGGTTTATATGGCTAATGGATTCCATAAAAGATAAAAAAATTGATTTCTTTTAATTTTTGGTTAGTTGATAATAACGCTGCAATATTGCAGCGTTATTCTTTTACTTTATATTTTTGTGAATAATATACTTGCTACTTATTTTTTAATGGTATAATTCAATCATGATTATTTTAGTCAAATAATCTTTACATTATTTAAATATAGAATTAATTTATTATGAAAAAATATAT
>JAUPLJ010000004.1 GCA_030837425.1 Patescibacteria group bacterium | reverse complement strand
ATTCCCATAGCGATAAATCTTTACCGTTACCGGACCATCTCGTATTAATCATCGTTTCCAATGGTTATCCGAGACTATGGGGTATGTTCCTAAATATTACTACCTCGTTTGCCACTAAACTGTCACGCTTCCACATAAACTCCATCTTTGTATTGCTACTCAAACTTTGTTTATGATTCCGTGTGATTAGTTCCGTTCGACTTGCATGCCTTATCCACGCCGCCAGCGTTCATCCTGAGCTAGGATCAAACTCTAAAAATAAAAACGGAGCAAAAGAAATTTGTATAAATTCTTTTTCTCTTAATTTCGAGCCTATCCGATTGAGATGGATAGACTCTTGCAATGTTTCTTATTCTGTTTACAAATATCGATACTAATTACGATGAGTTTTTAAACTCTTTTAAGAATTAAAAAGTCCCACTAACTAGGTCTCAGTATATTAGCATATAGCTTAAAATATTGCAAGGAAAATAAGTCTATATTTTATAAACATTCCTAAGGTGGATTTTCAAAAGAATTAATCTATTCCACTGTCACACTTTTTGCTAAATTCCTTGGTTTATCAACGTCTAAATTTTTCGCTTTACCAACATAATAGGCAAAGAGCTGCATTGGGATAATAACAAGAAGAGGCTCTAGTTCTTCAAGAGTTTCTGGGATATAAATAAGGTCATTAGTAATATGATTTATATTTTCATCTCCTTCTGTGGCGATACAAAGGATTTCCCCTTTTCTAGCTTTGATCTCTTCTAAATTTGAAAAAAGTTTGTCTTGAATCACATTGTCTTTTTTATTTCTTGTAGCTATTGCAAAGGTTGGGAAATTTTCATCTATCATGGCAAGTGGCCCATGCTTCATTTCACCTCCAGCATATCCTTCAGCATGTATATATGATATTTCTTTTAATTTAAGAGCTCCTTCCAAAGCTACTGGATAATTAAAATTTCTTCCAAGATAAAGAAAATCTTTTTTGTTAGAATATTTTTCTGCAAATGATTTTATTTTAGAGATGTTTTCTTCTTTCAAAATAGCGTCCATTTTATCTCCTAGATTATTTAATTCTGAAATTAGATTTTTATCAAAACTTTTATTTTTAATTTGAGCTATATAAAGTGAAACCAGAGCGAGAACTGAAAGCTGTGAAATAAAAGCTTTAGTAGAAGCTACTCCTATTTCTGGACCAGCGTGATTGTAAACCCCACTATCTGTGATGCGAGAAATTGTAGAGCCTACCACATTTACAATACCGATCACGGTCAAATTGTTATCATGGCATTTTTTAATCGCAGCAATAGTGTCCGCAGTCTCTCCTGATTGAGAAATTGCTATTACAATAGTGTCTGGTACAAAAACTTCTTCTCTATACCTAAATTCGCTTGCGAGAAATACTTCAGTAGGAATTTTAGAAACTTTTTTAAATAAATATTCTGCTACCATGCCAGCATAATAGCTTGTACCACAGCCTAAAATAATTATCCTCTTAGCACTCTTTAATTCTTCTTCGATTGATTCGAGGCCGCCGAGCTTTATAAAGCTATTTCCAGGATTATTTTGATCTATTTTTATTCTTCCCATCAAGGCCTTTTTTAAAACTTCACTAGCCTCGCAGATCTCTTTCATCATAAAATCTGGATAATCACCCTTTTGTGCTCTCTCTATATCCCATTCTAATTCTGTGATTTCTTTTTTTATTTCACCCTCAACACTTTGACTTTGAAAATTAAAAATATTTACATTATTTTTTGAAACTTTTGCATATTCGCCGTCTTTTAAATAAATTACTTTTTTTGTATTACCAATAAGAGCTGAAGGGTCGCTGGCAATATAGTTTTCATTTTCTCCAATGCCTATTACCAGTGGTGAAGAGAGTTTTGCTACGTAGATCATCTCAGGCAATTCTTTAAAAATGACAGCAATAGCAAAAGCTCCTTTTATTATTTTTAAAGTCTCAAGGAAAGATAAATCAAATTTATTGCTATTGTTATTATTTTCTTTCAAAAACTTTTCTAGAAGGTGAGGTATGACTTCTGTGTCTGTCTGTGATTTAAAAATATGCCCACCTTTCTCTAAAATATTTTTTAGCTCTTTATAATTTTCTATGATACCGTTATGAATAACAAAAATATTTTCATTACAGTCAGTATGTGGATGAGAGTTTAACTCACTTGGGACTCCATGAGTAGCCCAGCGAGTGTGAGCTATGCCTATAGAATAATCTCCTTCTCCAAAGACTGGAGAAGAATTTAATATCTTATTTACATCTGCTTCTAGATTTTTGACTTGTCCTAAAGATTTTTTATAAATTAAATTTTCATTTGAAATAGAGACGAGGCCAGCTGAATCATATCCGCGATATTCCAAAGCTTTGAGCCCCTCTATCAAAACCTCTATATTTTCTTTCTGGCTTTTTCCGCTAATGTATCCTATTATTCCACACATAATTTTATTTCTTATGATATTTAACTGCTATTGCAAGCAAAATCAAGAATGAGAATAAAGTGATACTCATGAATGGAAATGTGATAAATCCGTAAGAAATAAAAGTTGGCTTCACACAATCGACTACTGTAGAAACTGCAGGACATGGCACAAGCTCTGAATATCCAAGTTGCAAATATTCGTGATAGAGAGCAATAATCCCACCAATTACAGAAAGATAAAATGAATATGAGAAAATCTTTAAATCATTTTTTATATACGCAACTGCAAATAGCACTACTTGAGAATAAATAAAGATTCTTTGAAACCAGCAAAGCCCGCAAGCAAGCTGATTTAAATAATCAGAATAAATGAGAGATATAGTCATTGCAAATAAAGTAGAGAAAAATCCTAAAGGTAATGCGAAATCTCCTAATTTGTTTAAAAATTTAGACTCTTTTTTTGAAAAACGAAAATGAAAATGATGAAGATATACAAAAATTAAAATGACGAAGGTTATTAAAGTTAATATTGGTAAATAATTATTTAAAAAATCTAGGATTAATTGTTTTTCTGGTGACATAGGTTTATATTTAGATTATAGCATTTCAAAATTAATTTAATAATACATCTATAAGCTTTTTTATATTTATACCCGAGGCTTTAGCCTGCTCAGGAATAAAGGATGTTTTTGTCATGCCAGGGAGAGTGTTGGTCTCTAAAACATATAATTTATTATCAATTTTACTTAAAATAATATCCGTACGAGAAATGGATTTGCATCCGAGTGCTTTATGGCTCTTTAAAGCAAGATTTTGAATTTTTTTCATAAGAGCCCCTTCTACATTTGCTGGTGTAATCTCTTTTACTGCCCCTTTTGTGTATTTTGCTTTATAATCAAAAGATTTTGTTTTTGTTAAAACTATTTCTGAAGCAAATAATGCTATTGTTTTGTTTTTAATATCTATTACTCCACAAGTAAATTCTCTGCCAGAAATAAATTCTTGTACTAGCATTTTTTTATGATTTTTAAATATCTCTTTTTGTTTTATTTTAAATTCATTTTCATTTTCGATTTTAAAAAGTCCAACACTAGACCCTTCGTCTACAGGCTTTACTATTATTGGATAAACTAAATTGTGTTTTGAATTTTTATAATTTATTATTTTTGATTTTGGAATTAAAATTTTATTTATTTTATAAATTTTATTAGATTTATCTTTGTCTATTGCAATACTAGAAACTTTACTGCTACTACCAACAAATTTAATTTTATTTTTCTCTAAAATCTTTTGTATTTGTCCATCCTCGCCATATTCACCATGAAGAACTGGGTACACTACGTCTATTTTTTCTTTTTTCAGAAAACTAGAAAAATCTTTTTCGTTTAAACCAATTTTATTTTTTCCAATAAAGAATTTTTTGTTTTTATCTATAAACACAGCAAAAATCTGATATTTATTTTTATCTATATTATTTAAAACATTTTTACCAGATTTAATTGATATTTCATGCTCATTGGAAGGCCCTCCGTACAATATTACAACTTTTTTCTTCATAAATTTATTTTTCAAATTTGTTTATAAAATCTTCATGTTGTTCATCTTCTGATTTTTCTTTTTGATTAGAATCTATACAGCTTGTGTTTCTACATAAATCTGGTCTGTTTTCATAATCCTTACACAATCCTGTATCTTTATCAAAATTTTTACATTCAAATGTTTGAAATTTTTCTGTGTCAGGATTATCTTTTGAAAATATAAATTCTTTTTTGTTTGTGAATAAAGGGTTACCATCTTTATCTTTTGGCAAATTGTCTTCTCCTAAAGCAATGAAGGCTCTATGGTTAATAGCAATAGGATTACAACAAAAAGAACATTTTTTATCTTTACAAGGCCCATGTTTATTTGGTTTATTCTCTAACATATATAGATTATAGCATTTTAAAAAATTAAAATAAAAACCCGCAAAATTGCGAGTTTTTATTTATAAAATATGGTTATTTTACTTTTTTTGATATTTTTCAACTAATACTAGAAGTGGTGAGGCGACAAATATTGATGAATATGTACCGACTAGCATTCCTACGATCAAAGTCAAAGAGAAGCTATGTGTAGCGGCTGGGCCGAAATAGAATAAAGTTGCAAGAACAATGATAACTGCAAATGATGTGTTAAATGATCGGAGCAATGTCTGACTTAGACTTTTCCCAACAACTTCTGAAAACATTTCATTTGATTTTCTATTTTTCAAATTTTCACGAATACGATCAAATACGACTATAGTATCTGAAATTGAAATACCCATAATTGTGAGAAGTGCAATGACAAAAAGAGAATCGACTTCTGCGCCATATTTTTCTCCAAGAATTGCATAAAGACCAGTCGGGATAGCGACATCGTGAAGTAAAGTTGCGACTGTTAGAAGGCCATATTTCCAACTTGAGACAGGCTTTGACACATGTCTAAATGAAAATGCTACGAATAGTATGATAACTGCTGTCACTATAAGAATAGACCAGATAGCTTTCCTTTCTAATTCTTTTCCAATTGATGGACCGATTACTGTCTCTGAGACCTGCTTCGCTGCAAAACGTTCGTCGTGATTAAAGCTCCAAGCATTTTCAAAAACTTGTCTTTGCTCACCTGGTAGATCTCCTACTAATTTTATTTCAACATCTGCGCTACCATTTTCATTTATACCTTTTAGAGCGATTAGCTTTACTCTAAATCCGCTATTTGTAATATTATTTTTAATAAAATCTAAATCTATTTTTCCGTCTTGTGTAGAAGTGTAGCCGCTGTAATTAATTACTACGTCAGTTCCTCCAGTGAAATCAATTCCTCTTTTAATTCCTTTTGTGGAAATTAAAAATATTGATCCAAAAACTAGAACCGCACTTATTGTTAGAAATATCCATTTGTATTTAATGATAAACATATATTTATTTTAATTATTTTAACTCTCCCAACACTCCGCTTCGCTTCGTGTTCTCCCTCCCTAATATTAGGGAGGGATGGGGAGGGTTATCTACTAAATCCAGACCCGAATAAAGATTTAATAATCTTATAATATTTACTATTTGTATCTTCTGGCACAAAAGCTAATAAGAAGTATTTTGAAATTACCATTGATGAAAACATTGATACAAGTACCCCGATTCCAAATACAAGCCCAAATCCTGCGAGTAGAGATGATCCAAAATAAAACAATGTCAGCGCTACAAGAAGTGAAGCAATATTTGAATCGCTAATAGATGTCCAAGCTCTTTTGAATGCTTCATCTACTGCACTTTGAAGATCACGACCTCTTTTTATTTCTTCTTTTAATCTTTCAAAGATAAGAATATTCGCATCTATCGCTACTCCCATTGAGATTATAAATCCTGCTATTCCCGCTGAGGTGAGGACGACAGGGATTTCTTTGAATAAGAAAAGTACTATTGCTGTGTATGCAGTGAGAGCTACAGAAGCCAAAAGGCCGGGAAGCCTATACCAAAGGATCATCAGTACTGCGATAATCAGAAATCCAATTTGCCCAGCAAGAAGACCTTGAGCTTTTGCTTGACCACCAAGAGTGGCTTCGATTACTTGTGATGAAGCAAGCTTTATAGGTACAGGAAGTGCTCCAGAATTTAATCTTGTGACGAGAGTCTTTGCTTCTTCAACTGTAAAACTTCCTGAGATAGTCGCTTCGCCTCCACTGATTTCTTCCTGAATCACAGGAGAAGAGATTATATTACCATCAAGGAATATAGACATTTCTTTTCCAATATTATTTTTTGTTAGGTCGGCGAAAAGTTTTTTACCTTCATCATTAAAGCTGACGACCACGACTGGCTTGTTTGTATAAGAATCAAAGTTTAAAAGAGATTTCTTTAAATAGTTTCCATTTAAGCCTGTCTCTATTAATTGAGTAGATGTAGCGCCATTTTCATCTGTGACAATATTTACCAATTTGAATTCAAGAGTTGGTGTGTCTCCAATAGTTGCTATAGCTTTCTTTATGTCTGTCACACCAGGAAGCTCTACGACCAATCTATGCTCACCTGTATATTTTGAATATTCTGTACGGACAATAGGCTCTGAGACTCCAAAAACATTAATTCTTTTTTCAATAACGCTTTGAAGGCCCGACATGCTGTCTTCAATATTTAATGCTGTGTTGTCAGTAGTCGCAACTTTTTGCCCTGTGCTTGTAGATACTGTACTTGTAGCAAGAGCAGCATCCTCATTTGCTTTTTCTATTTTTGTTAGATCTGCAACATATGTCAAAGATGTACCTCCATTAAGATCAAGTCCATATTTAAAATTTGAACTTCTATAAACCAAAAATCCAATGAATAAAGAGAGAACAAAAAGCCAAAATGCTATTACTCTGTGAACCAATTTTTTATCTTTCATAAATCTTTTAATCCTTATATTTATTAAATAATATTAAGCCAAAAATTCACTTTTAAGGGCCATATTTAATTTCTCGGATTATAGCAAAAATAACAATAAAAAACAAAAGATCCTTATTCGTAAACGAAAAAGGATCTTGAAATAACATCTTTAGATTTTCTTAAACAAGAATTAAACTTTTAAAAATTTTATGTACAGAAAGAAAATGAATATCCCGGCCAAAATTACGATGCTTGGAATTTAGCGTCAAAATACGCTGAGACTTATAAGACAAAAGAATTGGAACATCACTACCTCCCTGAATATTGAAAAGAGAGCCTAAAGCTACAATTGGAAATTCTTTTTGCATTTCTGGAAATTTTTCTCCCAAAGCAAGAAGATGTTCAAATCTAGCAGTTTGCCATCCATCACATAAACATAATCTTTGAGCTTCTTCAAATTCAATATTTTTGTTTCTATGAATAAGCCTAAATGCCCATTCGCCGACAATTATCGGTTTGTTAGGAAAATCAGATTCTGTTAATAAATAATTTATCCAACTATAATTACCAGCTAAAATCCTTTCTTTAAAAGAAATGCCTGGCTTTACAATTATAGTATCGATGACTTTTTTACTATTTGTCATTTCATTTAAAATTTAAAGGATTAAAAAATATTTTATATTTTTAAGGAAAAATACTTTACACAGTTTATAGTATCAGATATATTTGTCAAGCAATTAAAAATAAAAATACTTTTAATTATTAAAAGTATTTTTTAAATTTTTATATAAACTTCCCTTCTATCACGAGTCTCACTATTTCTTTTTCTTCTTCTGTCTTCATGATAACTATCTTTCTTTTTTGTAAATTGAGCCAAGAGACTTTTGGTAAAAACATTTTTCTAAAAATTTGTGATTTCTCAAATATTGATCCTGTGAGTACCAATGCATCAGTTCCACCAAGATGGGCATAAGCTACGCCGACATATTCATTTATTTTATTTATATAAACTTGTAATGCAAACTCACTTTTTTCTTTCTGTTTTTGATTTTTGACTTTTAAGTTATCCAAAACATCTCTCATATCTTTTTCTCCTGTGAGAGCAAAAAGTCCAGATTTTTCATAAATCTCTTCTTTTGTCAGATCAAAAGCTGTATCTCCACCATCTAAAAGAGAAAAATATTTTTTATTCTTTTTATAAATATGCAAAATTACAAAGGGGTCTACATCTCCAACTCTTGTGAGATTTATTAGCCCAGATACTGGAGTCATACCAAATGAATTAAAAATACTTTTCCCATCTTTAATCGCAGTGACAGACCCCCCGCCACCAAGATGAATCGCTATTATCTTTTTATATTTTTTTGAAAGTTCATCTGCTACTCCACTCATTGATATTCCATGATAGCCATATTTTCTAAAATTATGCTCTGGTTTAAAATCTTTTATAGCGTAAGTGTAAGTCTCTTCTGGAATAGAATGGTGATAGGCTGAATCTGAAATACCAACTATTTTAAATTTGCAATTAACTCCTTTTGTTATAGAGTTTTCTTTTATTGAAAATAGCTGTCTAAGCTCGTGAATCAAGCTTTCCGTGTGAAGAACGTCATACTTTTTTGCTTTATCTAATTCTTCTAAATATTTTTCATTTATAATTTTGTTTTCTAAAAAGAATTCTCCAACCGCCACCACCCTCTCTGCTACAATATCAATATCTTCAATATTTAAAAAATATCTATTCTTTGCAATTTCAAAAAATTCTATCATTGCATCTTCAAGTCGCACGCTTGGATAAAATTCTTTTTGATCAAATTGAATACAAAATAATTCCTTAGGACCTTCTTTTTCTACAAGAGAATAAACAGAATACTTTCTAGAAGCAGAGCCTATATTTGAAACTAAGATTATTTTATCTTTCTTTTTCATATTAATTATTAAATTTCCAATTTCTTATTTCTTCACTATCAATAAAATGTTTATTAATAAAATTGACTTCTTTTTCCATATTTTTACGAATCTCTTTTTGAATAAAATCTCTTGTGAGTTTATCTATTTTCTTTGAGTGGAATAATTCTTCGATTATCCATCCGGCGACATGGTATCTGCTCGTCTCATTTAAAATATGCATATCAAGAAGAGTTGTGATTCCTCCTCTTTCGATATAGCCACGGACTTCTACATCATTTTTATCTAGCCCTGCTTCAAAGAAAAATCTTTCGAGTGTATTTGGATGGCCATGGAAATTTGCAAAGACTTTCGCGTGCATAATACACTTTGATAGATTCTCGCTAAAATCTTTTCTTTGTTTTGAATCCTCATCTCCCGCCGAAAGCTTTGAGATATTTAAAAATCCAATCTTAAATAATTTTCTCTCCTTTTCAAGACCATATTTTTTAAAGGCTTCATTTACAAAATCGATCCCCGCCAGACCCTCCAATGATAAATAATCTCCGACTCCACAAATAATCAAATCAAAATTTTCACCAACTTTTACTTTATCTGAATACTCTTTTAATAAACTCATCCCTTCTTCTATATTCTTTTTTGCTTCAGACTCCGATAAAAATATCGGTCTCGCATCATCTTTTCCTGCACAAAGTACATTTATTTTATTTTTTGATTTACACATTTTCTCTACTGCAAACCCTGTAGCGACTGCATCCATTGGGAAATAAGCATCTACCAGATCAGTATTTCTATTTAGCATGTCATCGAGAAATCCAGGATTCTGATGAGAGTACCCATTGTGCTCTTGAAGCCAGCCAGGAGCTGTTAAAATAATATTAAATCCTCCCACATCTCCTCTCCAATTTATAGTTTGAGAAACTCTTAAGAATTTTAGATATTGATCAACCATGCTAGCGACAACCTGTACAAAAGCTTCGTATGAAGCAAAGAATCCATATCTGCCGGTAAGGGTATAGCCCATCATCATACCTATCAATGTATTTTCTGAAAGCATTTCTATGATTCTCCCTCTCTTTGAAAGATCTTTGTCCCACGGCTTTATCTCTTCCGTGAAAGCTCTGGATTCTGCTTTAAAGACGGCTTCTAATTTATTTGAATATGTCTCGTCTGGTGAGAAAAATCTAAAATTTTTATTTGCTTCATTTAAATTAAAAACTTCTTTAAGATATTCTCCGACAATATTCATTGGTGAGTGAGTATCCCAATTCTTTTTGGTATCTAAAATACTATTTTTAAACACTTTAGAAACAACGGGTAGCTTTAATTCTTTCAATTTCTTTTTTCCATGTTGCTGAACATGAATATTCATCCCAACTCTCCAAAGCTTTTCAGGGATTATGTCTTCGATTTCTTTTAAAAATAATGGTGTGTCTTCAGACAGCCTTTTACTTAAAAGTTTTTTAGCATTTAATTCTTTTTCTACAAATAATTCTTCTATCTTGTAGCTCTTTAGCCATTTTTCTAGAGCTTTCCTCTCTTCTAGATTAGTCTTTGCATTTGGAAATGGGACTTGATGAGATTCACAATTGCCTTCTATTTTTAAACCTTTAAAATTCTTTGGACCAGTCCACCCTTTATCACTTTTTAAAATAATCATTGGAAGACCTTTTACTTCTCCTGTCTTTTTCATTTCAATAATTTTCTTGAAAGATTTATCTAAAATGTCTTGCATCAAGATATGCACTTTATCTTTTTCTAAATCATAATTATCTTTATTCACATAAATATTTGTATCACTTCGTGCATCAAGAATATGAGGCTCATAGCCAAGACCTGTGAATAGATGGGTCAAATCTTCATCTGTCATTCTTCCAAAAATTGTCGGGCCAGATATTTTGTATCCATTTAGATTTAATACTGGTAATACCACTCCGTTGTCTTTACTGTTTATAAATTTAGAAGCGTGCCAGCTTGTTGCGAGGGAAGCAGTCTCCGCTTCTCCATCTCCAACCATTGTGACAGCTATGAGGTCTTTATTATCCATCACAGCGCCTGTGGCGTTTGAAATAGAGTATCCGAGCTCCCCACCTTCAAGAATTGCTCCAGGAGTGACTGGTGAGGCGTGAGTTGGAAATCCTGCTGGAGAGCCAAAATTCTTAATCAAATGAGTTAAGCCTTCTTTGTCATAAGAAAGATTAAAATCATAAATATTTTTTATATTTTTATTTTTATTGTCAAAATAATATGAGAGAGTCTTTTCTAAGAAAAGATTTGCCTGAAGAGCTGGGAATGCATGACCTGGACCAAGTAGGAAAATGATGTCGCGAAGACGCGGATTATTTTTTTGATTTTGTTTCAAATAATAATTTAGATGAGATAATAGAAAATTTACTCCTGTTGCTCCTCCCCAGTGGCCGAGAAGCCTCGTTTTAATATCTTCAGATCTTAATTCTCTTTCTAAAAAGAAATTGTCTTTTAAATAAAGTTGTGCAGCGGCAATATAATTTACAACTCTTATATATTTTTTAAGACCAGAAAAATCTGATTTATCACTTTTACCAATTTTTATATTTGGTTTTGTTTTGGTTACACTTTTTTTAGAAGTTTTTTTGAAGGAAGCTTTTGTCATAATCTAATTTTATCACAAAAATTTTTCAAAAAAATATTTTTATTCACAAGATTCTCTACTCCATATGTGCTTTTTCTTTTTCTAAGAGAATTTTTGAAAATTAGAATAAACTATAATTAAAGTATAAAACTAAAATAATTACTATAATAGAAATTACTCCATATAAAATATGCTTCCAGTGATGCTTTTTGAATTCTACAAAAAATAAAGAGAGGACGGAGAATAAGATCAAAGAAATAATCACTTTATATAAAGTGTTTAATCTATACCAAAAATAAAAGATAAACTTTTGGAAAGAAGAAGAATATTTCTCATAAATAGTATTATTTACTATCGTAGTCGTAGCTTCTCCGAGAACTTTCTCATCTTTTGGATACAATAAAATCACCTCTTCATTAGATTTTGTATCAGATAAAGTATTAGAATCCTTTTCTTTAATACTATTTTTATTTAAATTTTGGGAAGAAGAAGCTGTAAGGTTGTTATTTAAAGTAGAGTTTATTTCCGTGCCAAACATTTGAACTACAAATATTGTATATCGACCATTTAGTTTTCCTTCTTTTGTAGTAATGCCAATCTCTTTAAAATTTTCATTTAAAATATTCGCTCTATGCTCTGGAGATTTGAGCCAAGCCTCTTCAATATCTTGAGATTGTGTAAAATCTATGGCTAGATTTTCTCCTGCATAAATAAAATTATACCCAGCTTTTTTAATCCAAAACCAAGGAGTGACTCCTGTTGGAGAATTATGAGCAAAATAATTATTAGAAACCATGTCATCAGCTTTTAAATTCGCGGCTAATTCTAATTTAGGATTTTTGGTTAGAGGACTCTCGTTATATTTTATTCTAGTCTCATTTGTAAGATCTATAAGTACTGAGGATTCGACTTGCGCTCCAAGAACTGTCTTATGAAAATAAAAATATCTAGCATAAGAGACTCCTAAAAAGAAAAAACTTGCTAATAAAATTATGATTAGAGTTATTTCTTTTAAAATGTGTGGAGTGTGATTATTATCTTTATGAGAAAAGAAAAATAATTTTAAATGTTTAAAAACTTTAAATATAGTCATATATATTTATCTAATTTATTGATTATAACATGCTTAAAAATATAAATTAAAAAACGAGATAAACATCTCGTTTTTTAATACTTGTTTTAAAGTTTGCTTTTTAAATAATGCTAATTATTTAAATTTATAGTTGTAGAATTTAAAAGTAAGTCATTTACAAAGCTCAAAGTCAAAAAGAAGAAATCTCCTGTACCTTGATCTATTCCTGCTTTATCTAGAATTTCTGCTTTGTGTGCATTTTGGAAATTTGTCACAGCTTCCTTTGTCTTTTGTCCATAATATCCTGACAAATCTACTTTGTATCCTTGTGTGTTTAAGAATTTTTGAAGCATTTTTACATCATCTCCACGCATACCCACAGTTAAAGATTTTGCAAATTGATAACTACCGACTCCATACACAGTTGGAAGTGGATTATTTGTAGTATCCCTGTAATTAGATTCTAAAGATGAATCATTAAGACCATTGACAGCAGGAACGTACCCTCCTGCACCACTAGGTGTTCCAATCCCTTCACTTGTTGAGTCTACAGGAGTTTTAATTGGTATTACTTTTATTGGATTCCATATAGCATAAAAAGTAATATTGCTTTTTGGAGTAAATGAAGATCCTGGTTGAATAGTCATATAATTAGAAGGACACGGAGTCGTAATACAATTAATTGTATTAGGAGTGTACCAGCCACCAAATGTGTATCCTGATCTTACTGGGCCATATGGTATTGTTGTCGACTGTCCTTGAGTAACTGATATTGGATTAGGTGTAGTACTGGCCCCTTTTGAATCAAAAGTAATAGTGTAAGAATTCACCCCTGTTGCTGAAATATAAAAATGACTATCAGAATAATCTAAAGCTAATGGTTTATTATTGTCATCTATAGTTCCAATAGAGATTTTATATTTTCCTGGTGTGGCCCATGTTGGTATAGTGACTGTAGACTGTCCGCTATTATTCACAAACACAGGACCTAAAGAAGCACTTATGTTATCCCCTTGTAATAATACTGCTACTTTATTATTAGATGTCGGAATGCCCACACTGCTCCATTTAACGGTTATTTGTTGTCCTGTAGTAAATGTTTCTCCACCATTTGGTGAAAGGACAGTGATTGATGGAGTTGGTGTTGTTGGTGTAGACATGATGTAAAAAGGACTATCAGAAAAATCTGTTAAATTAACTTTACCATCGGAACTTTTGAAATTAACCATGAAGTAATATTTACCTGGGACTACTGTTTTTGTGAAATTGCCAAGATTGCCTATTGTGCCAACGTTTCCATACATTATGTAATCCGCTTGATTATTATCGCCTGTTCCTCCACCAAAATTATATTTTATTCCTGGATTTGTATCAGATGGATATTGAACTAGTGACATGGCTGTCGTACCGAAACCCCTGTGAGTTAATTTGTATCGATAAGGTAAAGTGTCCGTATATTTATATGACTCTCCTCCATTTGGTGAAAGGATTATGAGTGAGGGAGCGGTTGTACTTGTTGATGCACTTGGCCTTGTAGTTGTTGCATAAAAATCATAATACTTATCAACAACCTGTGAATTATCACATTTATTAGTGTTGTCGCAATAAAATTGTATGTGAAGATTATATCGATCATGCTGATTTGGAACATTTGCATTAAATTCCCAATTCCTTGAACTTGAGGTAAAAGTAGCATTTCCAGCTATAGAATTACCATTATACGTTGCTGTCTGGCCATTCATTTTTTCTACAGTGTATTTAACGTTAAATCCATCACTTGGTATTCCATATCCTCCTCCTGAATCTACAGCTCTAAAGCTGGCTGATAATTTATCCCCGGCATTAACTATATTTATATTTGTATTTGAAGTTATCAAATCAACATTATTTATAAGGATTGATTTTGCATTTCCATCAACAGCTTTTAATTTAGAAGCTGTACTAATACATTTTTCATATTCATGGACATGATCATCAAAGTATGACCAAATTCTACGTGTTGTGCCGTCATAATTATTTTTCCAATCTTGGTCATTTACTCCTGGCACATACCAAGGAGACCAACTTCCATTAAACCATTGAATCCTGTATTTTAGGATTTCAGGACGAGAGGAAATATCCATGCCAAGTTTTGAAAAGATAGGAGTACCTCCTGAATTAATCAAACCGTTTTCTTTAACTATAATCGTATTGCCAGTACAAGGAGTATTAAAATCAATAGGGCTTGATCTTCCTGCATCTATTGTGAATAAATTGTCAGAAACATCTCGTAAATTTTTAGGATAATAATTTTCAGTTTCTGCAGATATAGTGTAGTGTTTTCCTGAAAACCATTCATTTAGTGAAGCCCATGGAAGATTTTTAGGAATCTGGACGGTTTCACTCCCATCGTTTAGAAAACTCTGAGACCCTACTAAATTAGACAACCAAATATCGCCAGCTGACCCTCCTCCGGCTCCATTATATCCTAGACTTAATTTAATTTTATCGGTCGAAGGAATTTTATTATTAGTTGACCATTTTACAAGAATATCTCCCCCTGCTTTATATGATTCTCCCCCATTTGGAGAAAGGACAGTGATTGAGGGAGTACCTGTAGCTGTCCTCTCTATTAAATTAAAATTAACTTCATTACTCTTTACTCCATTAACTATTACTGATACCTTTTGGATACCAGGCATCAATTTATTAGAATAATAATTTTTAAGTAATGTAAGTGTTATTCTAGAATTATCTATATATGTAATATATTCATTTGCGAAAGCACCATATCCAACACCATTAATAAGAACTCCAGTAGTACAGTGCCCTCCCATAATTGGATTTGTATTTGTACAAACATAACTACTATAACTATCGATAAAACCAGTCCCATATATATCTATTTGCATTTTATCTTCATAATCTATATCAGAATTACCCAACTTATAAATAATAGGAGTACCTGTTGCTGTAGGAGTAATTGTTGGTACTGGTGAGATTGTTTTTCCGGTATCGTTAGTACTTGTATTTGATCCAGAAATACTATTACCGCTACCACCATCAATACTAATCATATTTCTAGTCAATCCACCAACAAATCCTTCTGCGGTTAGACCAAGACTTTTTTGATATTGAATAACAGCCTTTTGTGTGACTGTACCAAAATATCCTGTTGGAGCTGATGATAGATACCCTTTTTGAATTAAAAATGTTTGAAGTTTCGTAACATCTCCATTTGTAAAAGAATCTCTGGACCCAATTTTAAGATTATTTTTTATATTTACATAAACCTTTGGAGTAGAATTGGATGTGGAATTAGAATTTGATATTCCTGTATTATTTGCACCTCCCCCACTACCTGCTGTGATACATGGTGCTAAAGCAACTGGTGTTAAAGAGCCAGCTGAGTCTAGTACAATACCACAAGGAGTCTCTCCTGAATTAGTAGCGACAGTAGCAAAAGAAACATTATCTGTAAATAAAAAAACTGATAAAGACAAACCGACTAATAAAGCAAAAAATTTTTTCATAAAATTAAATATTGGATAATTGTAAATAATGCTCTAATTATATCATGTAAAAAAAAAGACGAGAGTTTATCCCCACAATGCCCTATTTTATTAAAATATATAAGATAGGCTCTACTCCATATGTGCTTTTTCTTTTTCAAGAAGAATTTTTGAAAGAAGTGGATGATTTTTTAAATCTTTGTCTTCACTTACAATCTTTTTTGCTTCTTCACGAGCAGCTTCGACTAATTTTAAATTTTTTATGGCTTCCATAGCTAAGTCAGATACTCCCCATTGCTTTCCACTCATGAGTGAGCCGATTCCTCTTTGATTAAGATCAAGCTCTGCAAGCTCAAATCCATTTTTAGCTTTTTTAAGGGAAGAAAGCCTTTCTGCTGTCTGCTCACCAGCTGAATTTGTAAAAAGATAACAAATACTTTCTCTTTCACCTCTTCCTATTCTTCCACGAAGCTGATGAAGCTGAGCGAGGCCAAATCTTTCAGCACCCTCGATAATCATTCTTGAAGCATTTGGGACATTCACTCCCACTTCTACTATTGAAGTAGAGACGAGGATCTTAATCTTTCCATTTGCAAAGTCTTGCATTATTGATTCTTTTTCTTCTTTTTTTAGTTTTGAATGAATCGCTACAATATTTATATTCATCTTCTCTTTTTCATTAAAAAATTCTTCTAGATTTTTGAGCTCGCTTGCGGTGGATCGGAGCTTTAAAGATCTAGCTTTTTGCATATCTTCTTCAGATAATTCATCGATTCTTGGGGTGATCACATAAGCTTGATATCCTGCTTCAATCTCTCTCTTTAAATCTTTATATACTTTCTCTCTATTTGCTTCTATTTCTATAAAAGTCTCAATTGGCTTTCTTCCTTTTGGAAGCTCGTCTAAAATCACCAGATCTAGATCTCCAAAGATGGTGAGAGCGAGAGTTCTTGGTATTGGAGTCGCTGTCATGGAAAGAAGATGTGGAAGCTTTTCTTTTTTATTTATTATTTTTTGTTTTTTGTTTGTTAGATTATAAAGATCATTAGCTGGAATTATCGTAGTCGAAGAAGATTTTTTATTTGCCAACGCTGCACGCTGACGCACTCCAAAGCGATGTTGCTCGTCTATTATCGCAAGAGCAAGATTTTGAAAGGCGACAGATTCACCAATCAATGAATGAGTTCCTATTAAAATAGAAATGTCCCCAGAAGCAATCCATTTTTTGAGCTGTGGCTTAGAAATATCAGTTGGTTTATTAGGGTTTGATTTACTTGGGAATTTTTTACAAGTCTTACTGGTTAATAAACCAATTTCTATCCCAGAATTTTTAAAGAAATTAGAAAATAACTCAAAATGCTGAGTTGCTAATATTTCAGTCGGGGCCATGTATGCGACTTGGAGTTTTCTATCTGTATCTTTATCTCTATTTAAATTGTGAGTCACTAGATAAGAAACAATTTCTGCGACAAGGGTCTTTCCACTTCCTACATCACCTTCTAGCAATCTACTCATTGGCTCATCACGCTCTAGGTCTTTTGAAATAGTTTTTATTGCATTAAGTTGGGCAGAAGTGAGAGTTAAATTAAATTTAGTTTTTAATGTCTTTAAAAGACTATCTATTATTTCTTTATTAGAATCTATATTGTAAGCAAGGCATTCTTTTGCTTTTTGTCTTTCGATTTGCTTTAATATTTGAATATAAAATATCTCTTCAAAAGAAAATCTCTTTCTGGCTCCTAATATTTGCTTTTCTCCCTCTTCTTTTGTTTTTCCTTTTGGGATATGAAGATAGAGAAGGGCTTTATCAATGCTTGGCAAGTGAAAATTTTCTAAAATAGGTTTTGGAATAGGATCTTCATGTTTTATCTGATCTAGAATCTTATATTCTAAAATAACTTTTTTAATTAAAGTGTAAATATAATTTGAAGTAATTCCTTTTGTTTCTTTATATATTGGAATTATCTCAAAATTTCTGCTTTCTTTATTAGCTTTTTCTTCTCCCTTATTTTCGTTTTTGGCTTCTTCAATATTTTCTAATATACTATTTTCAAAAAAAATATGATCCCGGCTGGCTTTCTCTATACTTGGATTCATAATAGAAAATAGTCCATCTTTTTCTGAGACAGTCCCCGCGATTTTTACAAACTCATTTTCTCCGTACATTTTAGCAATATAGGCCTGATGAAACCAAACAAGCTTTATACTTCCACTCATGTCGACAAATTTTGCTTCACACATCGGCACATGTCCACGAAAGCTTCTTTTAATTTTTAGATTTCTAATTTCTCCAAAGAGAATAACCTTGGCCCCTTTTCTTAAATTTTGAATAGAAGAATTTTCTCTTTCATCCATGTATCTTGTTGGAAAATAAAAAAGTAGATCACGAATAGTCTCTATGTTTAACTTTTTTAAAGCAATAGCATGCTCTTTTGTGAGACGATTTATTTTAGAAATTGCTGTATCGAGATTTATATTTTCTGTCATCAAAGAATTATAGCATTTAAAGAAAAGTAGGGTTATTAATCCTATTTTGACAAAAATTTATAGTTTGGTATATTGATTATCCAAAACTAGTTCTTTATTTTTTAACCCATAAAATGTTTACCATGTATTATTCTGAAGAAGTCACTGACAATTTAGCTCTTCAAAGAGCTATAGAAGAAATCAAAAAACCAAACGACAAAGTGGAAATCAACAATTCCAAAAAAAAAGGAAAGCAGAAAATCTGTGTAGAAATCGGGTCAAAAAAATTCTCCGGCGAAGGAGAAACAGAAAATTTAGCCCTTAAATCTGTTACGGCACAAATCAAAAATCATAAGCCATCTCTTATAAAAAGAAGGCTTGGGAAAGTGACTAAGTCTGTAAACGTATTTAAAAGAGCTTAAATCTTTTTTAAAGCCAGTAAAATCTTACTGGCTTTTCTTTTGACAAAGAGTTAGGTTGTGATACAATCTGTCTCCAATCGTTCATTATTTTAAACCCAAAAAAAAACAAAAAAAATGAGGAAAGCAATCACTTTTGAAGAATTTTTAACAGAGT
>JAUPLJ010000056.1 GCA_030837425.1 Patescibacteria group bacterium | reverse complement strand
AGGGAGGGGAAACACGAAGCAAAGCGGAGTGTGGGGAGAGTTATAAAAAAATTTATGAAAAAAGAAAAAATAGAGAAAGAAGAAGTTGGAATATTTTATATTGTCGGCACCCCGATTGGAAATCTTGAAGACATGACTTTTCGTGCAGTTAGAATTTTAAAGAGCGTAGACCTTATTCTTTGTGAAGATGTATCCAATGCTCAGAAAATTTTAAAGCACTTTGAAATAAATACAAAGTGTACAAATTATTTTGCAAAGTCAAGATTAACAAAGATAGATGAGATCATTTCTTCTCTCTCAGAAGGTAAAAATATTGCTTTAATTTCTGATGCAGGCATGCCGACAATTTCTGATCCAGGAAGCTTACTTATAAAAAAGATTTACGAAGCTAAAAAAGAAAATAATGAAATAGAAATAAAAGTTGTCCCAGGGCCGACGGCTCTCACAAGTAGCTTTTCTCTTTCAGGGTTAACGGGTAATGAATTCATTTTCTTTGGATTTCTTCCACATAAAAAAGGAAGAGAAACTATTTTTAAAGAAATAGCGAACAATGAAAGAGTTTCAATTTTTTATGAATCCGTTCACAGATTTTTAAAAGCTATAGATAGTCTAGAAAAGCTTTTGAGTGAAGACAGGGAAGTAGTAGTTTGCAGAGAGATCACCAAGCTCCACGAGCAAGTAGTCAAAGGGAATATAAAAGAAGTGAAAGAATATTTTACAAAGAATAAAGATAAAGTCAGAGGAGAATTCGTAGTTTTGGTTGATAAAAAGTAAATAGCGACAGATGCTATAATGTAGCTCTAAAGAAATAATATAATAAAATCATGACAGGCTTTAAGATAACCGGCGGGAGAAAATTAAAAGGATCAATTACCACCAACACTTCTAAAAATGGAGCTGTCTGTATGATGGTCGCAGCTTTGCTTAATGAGGGTGAGACTATTTTGCATCGTATACCAAAGATAGAAGAAGTTTATAGATATAAAGAATTAATGGAAAGCATGAATGTGGAAGTGGTTTGGGTAAATGAGAAAACAAAGCAAGTGGCTAAAAATAGTCAAGAAGAAAAATTTTATACTAGCCTAAAGATTAAAATAAAAAAAGGAGGTATAAATTTAAAAAAGCTTGATAAAGATGTCGCAAACAAGATTCGTAGTTTTACTTTTGTTGGAGCTTTGATTCATGTTTTTAAAAAATTTAATTGGCCAAATTCTGGTGGGTGTAAAATGGGAGAGAGGACTGTCGCTGCTCACAAATACGGACTTGAATATTTTGGTATAGATATAAAAACAAAAGAAAGTTTTTATGAGATAAAATGGAAAGGAAAAAAATTGGCCTCTGCTGAAAGTATAGCAATGTATGAGTCTAGTGACACAGGAGCTGTAAATCTTTTAATAGCAGCCGCAAAAATAAAAGGCGAAACAAATATTAAATTTGCTCCTCAAAATTATCAGGTCTTGGATGTGGTTTATTTACTTGAAAAATTTGGCGTGAAAGTCGATATATTAGCAGCCAATACTTTTAAAATTACAGGTGTAGAAAAAATCAATTGTAACGTAGAGCATTTTAATAGTGAAGACCCGATCGATGCAATGTTTTTTATCGCATCTTGCATAGTTACTAATTCAAACCTAACAATTAAAAATTCACCAATAGATTTTCTAGAATTAGAGCTTGAAAAACTAAAAAGGATGAATGTTAAATTTAATCTCTCTAAAAAATATTTAAGTAAAAATGGAAAGACGAATTTAGTTGATATTAAAATCTTTTCTAGAAATGAAAATAATAAAAATGAGAGACTTGTGGCTCTTTATGACAAGATTCACACAGCTCCATTCCCAGCTATTAATAATGACAACCTCCCATTTTTTGTCCCCATCGCTACTCTTGCAGAAGGTATCACTTTGATTCATGATTGGACCTGGGAAAATAGAGCGATCTATTTTATGGAGCTAAATAAATTGGGCGCAGATCTAAGGCTTGCAGATCAGCATAGAGTTTATATAAATGGTGTAAAAGAATTAAAAGCAAATGAGATAGTCTGCCCTCCAGCTCTTCGCCCTGCCGCTATTATATTAGTCGCCATGCTTGCAGCAAAAGGGGTATCTATACTTCGTAATGTTTATTCTATAAAAAGAGGATATCAAGATATAGCTGAAAGACTAAATAAAATAGGTGCTAAAATTGAAGTTTTAAAAGATTAGATATTCTGGTATAATTAATAAAAATTTTATGTCAAAAATAGCTTTCCAAAGATTAATAGCAACCATAATGCTCATTGTAGTAATTTTTATTGATGTACCGAGTGTCTTTAAGGATGTTTTGATTATTATTTTATCGGTAGTATTTTTCTTTTCAACATTCAATTTTATAAAATCAAAAAGAAAAGAATCTACAAATCTTTAATTTTTTAAGGTTTTTATTTGTTTTGCAATAAAGAGTTTTTTTGTTATAATGAAGACGCAAGCATTTTACGTAGTTTGCTTTACAATTTTCCGTGGTAGCTCAGCGGCAAAAGAAAGATAGACAGTTGGCTCTACAGCCAAAGTGATCAATTTTTTGAAATAGAGCAAAAGTTTACAACAAAATATTCCGTGGTAGCTCAGCGGTAGAGCAGTTGGCTGTTAACCAATTGGTCGCAGGTTCGATCCCTGCCCACGGAGCAAAATTTTAATCCTTGTTTTTTAATAGTTATTTTCCTACCTTAGTAGAAGTTCGAACCTGTGATAGAATATTTATATGGAAAATAAATCAAAATTAAATACGATTTTATTAGTTATTATTATAATAATTTTATTAGTTGCAGGTTTAGTATATTTTTTCTTTAGTAATTCAAAACAGAAAGAGAATAACGTGGTAAATAATTTACCACAGGAGGAAATAGTTATAGATAAAATAAATCCAAATTCTGAATTAGAACGTAAACCAAGTCGTTATTCTTGTGTAGGGGAGTTTTGTGATGGAAGTGGTAGTGGCGAGACAAGCTCTTTTACTGTCCTAAAAATTCCATTAATTACGTCTGGTGGTAAGGTTGGTTGTGGTTCAAAAATATTTTTTGCACCACATGCAGTTGAAAAAACTTCCGCAATCCT
>JAUPLJ010000025.1 GCA_030837425.1 Patescibacteria group bacterium | reverse complement strand
TTAAATTTAAAATATGATTTTTGTAATCCATCCGAACTGGGGTCATTTTAATTGTAATTCCTCTTTCTCTTTCAAGATCCATCGAATCAAGAACTTGGTCTTTCATTTTTCTATTTTCGACTGTGTGAGTAAATTCTAAAAGACGATCGGCTAAAGTCGACTTTCCATGATCAATGTGGGCGATAATAGAAAAATTTCTGATATTCTGCATCTGATTTTTAGTATTAATTTATATAGAATATATCACAAAAAAGTCTAAAAAAGAAAGGGTATTTATTGCATTATTAGAGAATCACCTATTTTTAAATTTAGTTTGCTAGAGAGACCAGAATTTATTTCTAATACATATTTTGCAAGATTGTTTCCATTTGAGTAAATGGTAGAATTCGCTGGATTTTGTTTGTTATAAGAGCTAGCTAAGGCATTCTTTTCGACATGAACTATCTTAAGATTTTCATCAAGCCAGATAATATCCAAATCAAAATTCATATCCTTCATCCAAAAATTTAAAACTTCTGGCTTATCAAAAACAAAAAGCATACCTTCTGTTCTGATCTTTTGATCTTTAACAAACTCCATTAATTTATTTTTTCCTGAGAGACCTTTTTCCTGCTTTTCTGAAGTGCTGGCTATTTCGATAAATATTTTCTCATCGACTTTTGTAGTCAACACACTTCCCGCATTTAATGTCCAATATTCTTGTATAGGACTTGGGCTAGATTCTTGAGTAGAATCAATATTTGTAGTAGTAGGAGAAGTAGAAGTACCGATTTCTTTTTTTTCATCTTGTTTTACAGAATTAAAACCAAAACTGTCTTTTTTAATATTCCCTAAAGAAAAAACAACGGCTATAAATATAAAAGTCAGTACAATAGAAAAAATTAATCTAGAAATATTTTTTTTATTTGGTTTTCTTTTTGTACGGAGATGCATAAAGTTAAAATGATAAATGTATTTTAACATGAAAATAAAAATAATTTTTTATAAAAATAAAATCCACTCAGATAATGAGTGGATTTTATTTTAATTCTTAAAATTATTTTCTATTCATTTTTGCGCGCATGCCCTCTTCTAGAATTTGCTTTCTTAAGCGAACAGATTTTGGAGTGATTTCAAGATATTCATCTTCATTCATTATTTCAAGCCCTCTTTCAATACTTACTTCCCATGCTGGGACAAGATTAATGGCTTCGTCCGCACCGGATGAACGCATATTTGAAAGCTGCTTTCCTTTTGTTGGATTTACTGTCATCTCATCACCTTTGCTTGTATTACCAATGATCATGCCTGCATAAACTTCTGTCGCCGGACCAATATAGATCACTCCTCTCTCTTGTAGATTCCAAAGTGAAAATCCGAGCGCTTTTCCACTTTCCATACTTGTCATTGAACCTGCAAGCTTTCTTTGAATTGGTCCGACATAGTCTGCGAATCTTCTAAATCTTGAAGAAAGAATCCCAAGACCTTTTGTATCAATAATAAATTCGCCTCTGTATCCAAGTAGCCCACGAGTTGGCACTTCAGCTTTTATTCTTGTGATGCCTTCTCTTTCATTCATGTCGAGAACCATACCTTTTCTTCTTCCAAGCTTTTCCATGACCACTCCAGAAAATTCTGTCGGTACATCTACTACCACTTCTTCAAACGGCTCTTCTTTACTTATCACATTCCCTGCCTCATCTTTTTTCTCATGAAAAATAACTTGTGGTTGAGAAACTTGAAGCTCATATCCTTGTCTTCTCATATTTTCAAGAAGTACTGCGACATGCATTTCTCCTCTCCCATAGACTAAATATTTATCTGTATTATCAAAATCAACTTTTAATCCTACATTTACTTCAAGCTCTTTTTCAAGTCTATCTCTAATTTGTCTACTAGTCACAAATTTTCCCTCACGCCCTGCAAATGGACTATCATTAACTAAAAAGTTTAAAGAGATTGTAGGCTCATCGACATGAATCGCTGGCTTACATTCTCCATTCTGATCTTTTAAGAAAGTCTCTCCTATAAAAATAGTTGGAAATCCCGCGATCATCACGATGTCGCCTGCTGTAGCAATTTCATGTTCGACTTTTTTTACACCTATAAAGCTGTAGATCTTTGTGATCTTTCCAGAAGACACAGCTCCTGTAAATGGATCTTTTACGAAAATTGTCTCATTCATTTTTACTTCTCCATCATAGACGCGAGCGATGGCCATTCTTCCTAAGAAATTGTCATATGCAAGATTGAATACTTGAGCTACAAAAGAATTCTTTTTATCGCCTGTTGCTTTTGGAACTTTTTCTAAAATAGTGTCGAGTAGTGGCTCTAGATTTTTTCTTTCATCATTTAAATGCTTCATTGCTACTCCTTCACGACCAATTGCATACACAGTAGTAAAATCTAATTGCTGATCATTTGCACCAAGCTCTAAAAATAATTCAAAGACTTCGTCGTGAACTCTCTGACAATCTGATGCTTGTTTATCTATTTTATTGATAACGACAATTGGCTTAAGCCCTAGCTCGAGGGATTTTTTAAGCACAAATCTTGTCTGTGGCATTGGGCCTTCTTGTGCATCTACTAAAAGTAAAACAGAATCAATAGAGCGAAGTACACGCTCTACCTCAGATCCAAAATCAGCATGGCCTGGTGTATCAAGAATATTTATTTTTACATCCTTATAAATAACGGAAGTGTTTTTCGCGTAAATAGTAATACCACGCTCCTTTTCAAGATCGTTTGTATCCATTGAAAACCCTTCTTCGAGAACTCCGCATTCTTTCATGAGAGCGTCAGTTAGAGTTGTTTTTCCGTGGTCCACGTGGGCTATAATAGCTATATTTCTAATTTCTTTGTACTCTTGATCCATAAATTTTGATTTTAATAAAAGTTTTAGTGATAAAAATAAAAGCATTTCCTGCTTTTAAGATAAAAACATAATAACACAAAAATAGAGTTAAAGCAAAAAAAAAGCCATGTTACCATGGCTGAGTTAAAACTTACTTCTTTTTACTTTTTCTTATAAAAGAAAACTGCATTTTTTAAAACTTTTTTCTCCTTGAATTCTTCTTTCGGCATAATGTTTATAGCGAAATAATAATCTGGTTTTCTGGATTTAAAATGACGTAAAATGAAATAATTCATTTCTTTTTTATCATTTTCAATCTTGAGTAAGAAAAGTACTTCCTCATGAGTGTAGGTCTTAAGTGCAATATCTGTTAGTATTTCTTCAATTACGCAAGCATTTTCTTTCTCAAGAAATTTTGGAGAGAATTTTTCACGAGTTCCATTTTCAATCATCTTTACTTCAGAAAATTTTACTAACATTTCAGTTAGTTCTTTTGGTGTTTTTTTCATCTTTGTTGATGTAAACGTAAACTCTATCAACCATTTAAACAACTCTTTTTTCATTACGAGAATTTTGGGGTTAAAAAATAAATTTATTTTAATTAAATGAACGAATTAAGATAATAACACAAAAGCACACATTTGGTCAAATGTGTGTTTTATAAAGTTAATTTATTTTGCCCCTATCTCTTTTAGAAATGCTTTATCGTTTCCATTTCTACCTAAAAATTTTTTGACTGATGTCATCTCATCTCTACTTCCTCCGACTTCTAATATTTCTCTTCTATATCTTTCTCCAATTTCTTTTAACTTATTTTTATTATTCTCCACTTTTTTAAATTCAGAATAAAAATCTTGCGCATAAACCAGCGCCCACATATATGAATAATATCCAGCGTCATATCCTCCAGCCATATGCCCCCATGCAGCTGGAAATAAAGAGAATTTTGATCCTTCCATCTCTGTATACTTTTTTCTGAACCCAGAATAATATTTTGTAATGTCTAGACCATTATTATTAAGAGGTACTTGATTAGAGTGCATTTCAATATCGAATAAAGAACTTACAAAAATATAATAATACATATCTGCTGCCATAAAATTTTTACTTTCTATTATTTTATGAATAATTTCCTTGTCTAAAAATTTTTTAGTCTTATAATGAACTGCGATCTTTTTAAGATTTTTTTCCTCGTAAAGAAAATTCTCCATAAATTGACTCGGTGTCTCCACAAAATCCCGAACTACATTTGTACAAGCTTGCGCAGAATACACACAATTGGTAAGCATGTAATGTATTGCGTGCCCGAATTCATGGAATAAAGTCTCCACTTCTCTTAGTGATAAAAGAGATGGCATATTTTTATTTGGTTTTTGGAAGTTACAAATTATTTCGTTTATTGGAACAACTCTTTCTTTACCTATAAATCTACTTAGTATAAATTCAGCAGAGCAAGCGTGCCCATATTTTCCATCTCTTGGAAATAGGTCTAGAACTAAATAAGAAACTATTTGCTTTGTCTTTTTATCTTTTAATTCTACAAGTTTTACATCTTTGTCTTGAAGAGTAATCCCTTTTTCTTTTTTCTGCTTTTCGTCTATTACTATAGCGGAGAAATTAAACAATTCTCCAAATATAGAAAACATTTCTTTAAGCACATGATCGAGTTCAAAATATTCTTTTATCTTTGCGCTATCATAAGAATATTTTTTATGTTTTAATTTTTCTTGTACATAAGAGGTGTCAAAATATTCAAGATTATTTATATCCTTATAATCTTCTAAATTTGCTTTTGCGAAATTATTTAATTCTTGTCTTTGTTTTAAAGATATAGGTTTTAATTGCTTCATTGCATCACTCAAAAATCTACGGACTGCTTTTTCTGTTTTAGCCATTTTATTTTCAAGTTTAAATTCTGCATGATTTTTATATCCTAAAAGTTTTGCGTTGTTGTCTCTAAGATTTATCATTTCAGCTAATATTTTTAAATTTTTTTCTCCTCCTTTTTTAGCATTTTTATCAACCAACTCTTTTCTTTTTTCTCGACTATCTGCATATTGAAGAAAAGGCCCAATACTTGGATAATCTAAAGTGATCTTGTATTTACCTTTTACTTTTTCTAAACTTTTTACAAAATTTTCTGGAAGACCTTTTATTTCTTCTTCGGAGCAAAGAATAAAATCTTTATAATCATTTATATTTCTTTCAAAATCTAAAGACAACCTTGAGAGCTCTTTAGAATTTTTCTTTAGTTTTTCTTGTTTTACACTTGGTAAATCAAAGCCCATTCTTTTATAAGCTTTATATGAATCTTCAAAAAGCTTTACACTTCCCACTCCATATTTTTTATCAAGACCAAGTTTTTCTTTTTTATAATTTCCTTCTTTGTATTCTACTATCGCTCTGTAAATATCCTTATCATGCTCCATGTCTACCATTTTATAAGCAGACTCTTTTTGAAAATTGTTAGCAAGATCTCTAAAATCTTTATCTTTATGAGTCATTGCAAAAGTAGAAATTTGATAAAATCTATCTGCAAAATCATCCCCACTTTTTTCAATAGCTAAAAAAGTATTTTGGAATGTCCTGTCTTCTTTTTTTATCTTTTTAACTTCAGTATAAATTTCTTTTTTATGCTTTAAAAAAGCTTCTAAAAGTTTATCGAAATCTTGCTTTTTATATTTTAAAACTTTAGAAATTTCTTTCCAATTTGGTAGGATTTGTGAGGTTTCATTTTTCATATTTTTAAGTGATATAATTTTAACATATTAAACTAAAGCTATGCAAAACTCTCTATTTGATTTTTTTGTAGTGATTTCAAGAATTAGCGGACAGCAAAGTATGGTAATTTCTTCTGTCTTGGTCTCTATAATAGTTTTCTTTTATCATAAAGAAAAAAGGCTTGCTGGATTTTTATTTTTTAATTACACAGCAACAATGACAATTGTTGTAATTTTAAAAAACTTAATTCAAAAACCAAGAAGCTCACTTGCTTTAGTTTACGAAAATAGCTACGCCTTCCCCTCTGGCCATATCGCCTCAGCAATGATTACTTTTCTTATAATTTTCTATTTATCAAAATTTATTAAAAATAATTTTTGGAAGAGCTTTTTTAGATTCTTAGGAATAATTTGGCTTTTATTAATAATAGAGGCTAGACTTTATCTGAAAGTCCATGATATTTATGATGTAATAGGAGCTATAGTAGTTTCAAGCCTTGTATTTTACTTTTCTTTAAAAATTAAAATATTTAAAAATGGCATATTAAAAGAAGAATTTGTAAAAGTAGAAAAAATTGTAAAGAAAGAAGAGATCTTTTTAGAAAAAAATATTTAAAATATGACTAGTAAAAAAAATAATTTAGAAGATTTAAAAACAATCAGAAATCATATATTAAAAATCGCAACCACTGAAAGAGCGAATACAAATAAATGGTTCTTTAAAACTGGCCCTGGCGAGTATGGCGAAGGAGATAAATTTTTAGGGATTACTGTCCCCCAGATTAGAAAATTATCAAAAGTGTATAGATATTTAGGTTTATATCTAGTAGAAAAACTTTTGAAATCAGAATTTCATGAGGAGAGACTGCTGGCCATACTTATACTTGTAGATAAATTTGAGAAAGAGACAGAATTAAAAAAGAAAGAAGAAATTTTTAATTTTTATTTAAAAAATATTAAATATGTAAACAATTGGGATCTAGTTGATCAATCTGCATCAAAAATAGTTGGTAATTTTATTAAAGAAAAATATTCCTTAAAATCTAAAAATCGCTCTGGAGTAAAATTTTTACTTTCTTTAGTAAAGGATGAAAATATATTTCCCGATCCCCTCCATAAAAATTTAGGGAGGGGTAGGGGTGGGTTCGAAAAACTTTGGGAGAAAAGGGTTGGGATCGTCGCAACATACTCTTTTATGCAAAAGCCATTTAAAAATGAATATTCTCCAGAAATAATTTTTGAAGTTGCTGGTAAAATTTTAAATGAAAAAGATAATTTAAACTCTCACGACTTGATTCAAAAAGCTGTGGGTTGGATGCTACGTGAATATGGAAAAAGAATTAGCGAGAAAAAATTAAAAGAATTTCTAGATAAAAACTTTTCAAAAATTAAAGAAAGAAGAACATTACTAAGATATGCAATAGAAAGATTTACTGAGAAAGAGAGAAAAGGATATTTAAACAGAGATTAATTGATTTTTATTCAAGGTGCCTCCTGAGTACAAAAACTTATTTGGTTGTCACCATCAATAGTGTTATTTTTATTATCTATAGCTTTAGACTTTATAATTGGTTTTTGTTCTCCATAATTAGCTGGCAAAATAGAATATTCTTTTGAATTATTTGAATTTTTTAAATCATAGAAATCGAAAGTATAACTATCTACTTTATATAAATTATAATTACAATAATCCCCTTTAAATATTTCTAACTTCTGTACTACTTCTCCATTATTTTTCCCAATATAGATACCGTCTTTTTTTGTTATAAACAATTGATAATTGTAATCGATTGGCTGAATATTAATAAGACCTTTAATTATTTCGTCACTCATTTCTAAACGATTTAGATCTACATAAGAACTTTCACAAACATGGACCAATTTAGTAGGATATTCACATACATTTTTTTCTACAAAATTTCTATCTGGTGAAAAATTATTAAAATAAGTATTATCAAACACCTTTTTCTTTATAACATTATAAGAAGAGTCTGTATTAATTATTGTTGTTTCAAATTTTTCAGATCCTGTATTCTCAGGATAATATATTTTATTTAAAATAAAATTATATCCTGATATATTAAAAGAGATATTAATACCATCTTCTTTTTTTAAAGATAATATTTCTGAATATATTATTTTAGGAAGTTTTTCGTTATTATTATATTGACTTGGAATACCCAAGATTTCGATTTTGTAAAAATCGCTATCATTATTTGTTTTCTTGTATAAGATGAGTTTTGGTATTAAACCTAATGGATTCATCCATATATATTTATTGTTTGAGTCTAAATCTATTTGAGATGTCTCTTTAAAATCAATAATTCTCCAATCATCATTTACTATTAATTGAGTATCTTTTTTTGAAAAATTAAAATAATTAGATATATTAATATTTTTTCTAAAAGCTAAAAAGCATCCAATCGAGATCAAAATGATTAATGAAACACTTATTATAACAATATATATTTTCTTCATGTTTTTATTAAAATACTTTATAAGTAATAGATAATTCACTTAG
>JAUPLJ010000055.1 GCA_030837425.1 Patescibacteria group bacterium | reverse complement strand
CTAAGTAATAACCACCCATTAAATTATTACAAACAACTACACCTAAAACCGTAATATCTTCTAAATCTTCCATCATTCTTTCCACCTTTCATTTATAACTTCTAAAATATATTCTTCCATTTCTTCAGAAGTTTCTTTCAACAATAAATTTGCAACTTGTAAACTATTTGGAGAAAATAGCTTCCATAATCTCAATTCAACAGAATAAAATACATCACCTTGAGCTTCTCTAGCTTGAATTTCTAACTCATCATCTAAAACATTTAATTCTAGATCATAATTATCTTGATAATATTTTACGGATCCAGGAGCAAACCTAAAAAAGCTCTTTCCTTTTGTAGCAAGAGCATATTCTCGGAACATTCTTATAAGCAAAATCTTTTCTTGCTTGGTCATAGTTTCATCTTGCTTACGCAACATATCTAATATTTGAAACGGGTGGAAAGAGCCTTTACCACTTTTATACATACCCGCAGTTGCTTCTTCAACTAATCCAAATTTAGTTGCATATTCTTCAACAAAATCTAAATTAAAAGAAACACCACCCTTTACTTGTAAATGACTTTTTAAAAAAGTTCCTTTTGGACCGATAACTTCTTTTGTAACTTCTTCCAGGAATGGCTGTTTTAATTCTATACCATGATATTTAACTGCTATAGGATTGCAAATACTCCAAAGAAATTTAGCAGTTTTAAATTCATACTTGATTTTTTCTTCTTCAGTCATAGAGGGGAGATAATCATAATCAAAAATAAAATTAAAATGAGGGTGCCAATCAGGTTTACCATTTTTTATAGAAGCCATAATTTCATAGCCTCTATGAATAAAACGAATTTTATTCTCATTTAAAAAATCACGCATAGGAGTTCTAGTTCGTGCTTTTCTCCAAATATCGGTTAAAGTATCCTGGAGCTTGTCTAATGCTTCTCCTGGCTTATGCTTTACAGTCAAAACAGCCATTCCATAGCCTCGGTCATATTCACGACCACATTCAACCATATGCTTTAGCTGTTCGCCTCTAGTCATAGATAAAGTTGCAGAACATGACGGGCATATCCAGGGAGAACCACACTTAATAGTTCCACTTATATGCCTGGACTTTCCATTTTTATAGATTTGTTCTTTAATATCTATTGATTTAGGCTCTAAAAAATCATTTACTTTTGAATTACAACTTGCCAAACGGGTAGCAAATTTTCTTAAAGTTTTATCTTCATTTTGTTCAACTCCATCATTAGTCATACAGTAAACTGCGGTATGTTTTCTAACGAATTTTTTAACAAAATTTGGAAGCTCAAAGTTCGTGTTTATGGTATCTGTAGAAGAATTCCGACAGCAAACTTCAGTATTTACCAAGAGAGCCATTGAATCACTCTTATTTTCTCCACTAAAGTGGAGCCTCTTTTTAGAGTAATGCAATGGCGAAATGGTATTATAAAGATTATTTGCAATTGTGGGATTATTTTGTGTATAATTCATTTACTGATTATCTAGTTCTAGGTTTGCCGACCTATGATGAACTAGATAGTTCCTTTCTTTTTTATTTTTTCAACTTTCCGATTATATCTTAAAACACTCACTTTTTTTATTCCTTATTGTATTTTTTGCTAATCGTTCGAACATTGTATTTTTTTTCTCGTAGACTCGAAAAGAAAATACACTGCTCTCACTAATAGCAAATACAAATTAAAGACCGTAAAAACCAGCACGACCATTATTAACATATGTTCCTACTGGAATAGTTACAACTTTTCCAATTTGTTCTTTAAGTTTAAATGCCACTTCGTCAGGAACTGACACATCAACCAACTTCATTTTCATACCATTTTCAGTTTCTACATTATCAAAACCTTGAATTTTCCATTTACCAATTTTATGCTGACCAGTCTTTTCGTCTGTAAAGTCATTAGCCTTGAAGATATTTTCTATCTTAATTTCAAGTAATAATTTCATTTGATTCCTTTTTTTAACCTTTTCGGTTATAATTTCATAACACAAAATTATACCAACATTTTATAAATTTGTGAACACAAAAACAAAAAAGGACAAAAAATGTCAACTAAATCACATTCAAATGCTGGAAGAAAGCCAATAGATAAAGAGCCATTAACAGAAACAATATCAATAAGATTGACTAAATCAGAAATGGAAAGACTTGAAAAAATAGCTAAAGATATTGATTTACCAAAAACTAGACTAATAAGAAATTTAGTTTTGAATAGTTTAGAAGAAGCAAATTTTTTAAATAATATAGGAATTTTAAAAGGTACTAAAAAACTTTTAGACTTTAAAGAAAGATTATTAAACCCAAAAAAATATCAAGAGCTGATATTAGAATAAAATATGCTCCGCTCTCCGAAATAGCTCTAATATTTAAAATGAATATTTTTTTGCTATGCAAAAACCACGATTTGCGAAAATCGTTAAAATTCACATTAAATATAGATTAAACATTATAAACTTCAATTCAATAGCTATTTTTTCTTTTTAGAAATCTTATTTTGATTTTATTTTTTTGGTACAATTAACCAAAAGGTTTAAAATGAGTAGATTAACAGTTAAAGAATATGCAACCATTCATAAAACAAGCGTCCAAAATGTATATAAACACATCAAGAGTGGAACTTTAGAAGCTCATACAATAGACAATATTAAATATATAATTATTAAAGATGAAATAGATTATGAAAAAAAGTTTAATGATTTGCAACACAAATATGAAATTTTAAATAATGAATTTGAAGCTCAAAAAGAGCTAATTAATATATTAAAAGAAGATAGAAAACTTTTTAGTAGTTTAATCGAATATAGAAAAGAAGTTGAAGAGGTTACAACCAAAAAGAAAAAGAAGAAAAAGAAAAAATAGACCAGGACAGTCACACTTTTATTGTGCTGCCAAGTCACATATTTATTGTGCTGCTAAATCACACTATCAGCAACCAATAATAAATCGGGATAACTACTAGCTTCTTTATGTACAAGCTTAATAAGATTATCATCTACATTATTATTATTAAACCAAACAGTAGCACTAATATATTTTCTATTTAAACGAACATAATCCGCATATTCTTTAACACTACTAAGAGTAAACAATGTTTCCATTTTTTCATTTCTAACTTCTAAGTAATAACCACCCATTAAATTATTACAAACAACTACACCTAAAACCGTAATATCTTCTAAATCTTCCATCATTCTTTCCACCTTTCATTTATAACTTCTAAAATATATTCTTCCATTTCTTC
>JAUPLJ010000024.1 GCA_030837425.1 Patescibacteria group bacterium | reverse complement strand
AAATTATTTTTTCATATGTTATTATTATAATAATAATACTTTTAGTTTGTTTGATTTTATTTAAAATAAATAGTATTAGAAACAAAATTAATAACCAATGAAAAAAATTTTTTTCTCTTTTATTTTTATATTGTCAGTTTTTCTATTCAAATCATTAAATGCTTTTGCCGCCGATCTGACTTTTAGTCCATCTTCAGGAAGCTACAAGACAGGTGATTACATCTCTGTTGATATTATTTTGACAAACAACACTAGCCCAATTAATGCTATTTCTGGTAAGGTGTCTTTTTCTAAAGATACAATCTCAGTATCTTCTTTATCAAAGGATGGCTCAATAATAAAATATTGGACAAATGACCCAGTATTTTCAAACACAGGAGGGACTATTAATTTTGAAGGAATTATTCCTAATCCTGGATTTTCTGGTACTCGTACAAAAGTTCTTACAATTCGTTTTCTTGCAAAAGCAAATGGAAATGTAAATATTTCTTTTGCTAACGGCTCAGTCCTTGCAAATGATGGTCTAGCAACAGAAGTTGTTAATTTACTAGGTCAAGCAAAATTTTCTATAATAGATAAACCAGTTTTATCTCAGACTCCAACTCAACAAGATAATACAACACAGCAAAATATATCAACCATACCTATTTATACGACATCAGTTTTTACAGCCCCAGAAATTATTTCTTCTACTCATCCAGATCAAGATATTTGGTATGTTAATAATTCCCCAACATTTAATTGGACCATTCCAAAAGGAGTAACCGCTGTACGTTTATCATATGATAATAACAAAGAAGCAAAGCCTACTAATGTTTATAACTCAGCTATCAATTCTAAATCTTTTAATAATTTAAAAGACGGCTCTTACTTTTTACACGCGCAATTTAAATTTGGTGAAACCTGGGGAGATATAGCTACTTACAAGTTTCAAATAGACACGACTCCTCCAGTAGGATTTATCCCAATAATATCATATACAAAAGAAGGAGTGCCAGCTCTAAACTTTAGAAGTAATGATTCTGCTTCTGGAATAGATCATTATGAAATTATTATCGACAAAAATGCTCCAATTGTTGTAGATACAGATGAAGCTGGCGTACCATATGTATTACCAAAAAATTCAGAAGGTTCACATCTTGTAGTTTTGAGTGCAATTGATAAAGCGGGAAATGCATCAGCTATTTCAATACCTGTTTATTTTATAAATCAATCAATAACTTCCTCAGTCTTTAGTGGTATTAATTTTATAATAATATCTATATTAATTATAATAATACTAGCAGTAATTATCTGGTTTGCATTAGTTCGATTTAGAATTTTAAAATCAAAAATGGGTCACGATCTTGAAAGTATTGTAGACACAATGAAAGAAGATTTTGTTATGCTTCGAGAGAATTTTGATATTCATAATTCTTCCGCATCGAAAGCCAAAACAGCAAAAGAAAAAGAGGATATTAAAAAGATCTTAAAGACTTCAAGAGATCATCTAGATTTAGTAGAGCGTGACATTGGCCACAAAATAAAGACTCTAAAAGATAGACTTTAAAAATTTATTTATTTCTTTATAATATAATTTTTAAAAATTGCGGAGGATGGGGGATTCGAACCCCCGAACCGGTTGCCCAGTTACTACCTTTCCAAGGTAGCGCAATAAACCGCTATGCGAATCCTCCTTTTTTAGTTTTTTTTATTATAATCTTTTTTACTTTTAAAATCAAAAAAAATTTGTTATTATATATAAATTCTGAAAAAGAATAAGCTCCTATAGCTCAGTTGGTTAGAGCACACGGCTTATATCCGTGGGGTCCTTGGTTCAAGTCCAAGTAGGAGCACAATTAATGTGCCACAGCATATCCAAAAATATTTTCTCTTTTTGCGCCAGAGGCAATTAAAGTATTTCTGGCTTCATAAAAAGTCGATCCAGTGGTAGTGATATCATCAAAAACAATTATTATTTTATTTTCTAGAAAATCTTTGTCATATTTTTGATTGACAGTGAAAGCCTCTTTTATTAGAGCTTCTCTTTCAGTAGGCGAATGAGTCTCTGCAAATTTTATTGTGTGTTTATTTTTTATTAATAAATCTATATAAATATTTTTTTCTAAATCTAAATTTTCTTCTTCTTTTATTTCTCTAATTATTTCTTTTATTAAAATTTCTGTCTGATTGTAGCTTCTTTCTATTAATCTTTTTTTAGAAATCGGAATCGGAATTATAATTAATTCTTGGCCAACATAAAAAGAAAGTTTATCTTTAAGAAAATCATAAAAATCTTCATAAACTATCTTTGCTAAATATTTAGAGGCAGATCTTAAATAATGATATTTTATAGAAAATAAGACTTTTTTAAGCTTCTCATTTTTGTAGGAGAGATATGCACGAACCCAGTTTATATTTCGTATATTTTCACTGTCTGCTTTTTCTTTTTTTATTTCTTCTCTACAGTCATAACAAACTATCTCTCCAAATTTTGAGCAACAAATACAGCTCTCTGGAAAGAATATATCCAAAAATACTTTATTGATTCTTTGTAAAGAGTTGATTTTATACATAATATTGGTATCATTATATTATAATAATAAATAAAAACTATGTCACTTGAAGAAAAAAAGAAATCAGCGGCTAAGCTGAAATTTAATGAGAAAGTCGGAATGTATTTATTTTCTAAAAAAGGAAGCGCTAAAGAAAAAATTTATGAAAATAGAATACATGATGTTTTTGATGAAAAGGCTAAGGCTAAAGCGAAATCTAAAGTACAAGAAAAAATATTAAAATCAGAAGTATTAAAAAACACTATTGGTGAATTTAATAAATACAATACAATCACAAAAAGATTTCCAACCATGAATGAGGTAAAGAAAAATATGGAAATAAAAAAGCAAAGTCTTGTAAAAAAAGAAGAAGAAAAGATAGATATAGCTTTTGAAAAGAAAAAAAGAAAACGAAATCAAATAGCAGCAGAGTTAGCTATTAAAGAAGTAGCAGAGAGATTAAAATCTAGATCATTACAAAACAAATTTATTCCCAAAAAAGATAAAAATCAAAATCCAAAAGAAAACAAGAAGAGAGTTGCTTAGAAAGATTTGTTTGGTAAGATTTTCACATTGTTCAATATGTTTAATAATAAAATTAAATTTTAAAAAACATGATATAATTTAACCATAATACCTTTTAATATGTTTAATTTTGGATTTAAAACAGAAGAGAAAGTGGACAAAGTTTCTGCTGGTCTAGATATAGGTACATACTCAATAAAAGTTCTTCAATTAAGAAGGTCTGAAGATCAACTTCATCTTGAAACTTATGGCGAACTCGAAATGGCAGCTTACGATTCACTTCCTCCTGGATCTATTACAAACATTGGCGAAGAAAAACTGATAACAGCAATAAGAGATTTATTTTTAGCAAGTAAAATCACTGCCACAAATATAACCTTTTCTATTTCAATGCAAGATTGCTTCTTTTCTTCTATTGTAATACCAAAAGTTTCTGATAAAGATCTCGCGACGCTTGTTCCTATTGAAATAAGAAAATATCTCCCTGTAAAACTTTCAGAAGTAAAATTAAATTATTGGAGGACTCAGACAGACGGAAAAGATTCTAGCCAACAAGATATAGTGGCGATTGTTGCTGTTAAAAATGAAATATTTGAAAAATATTCTAGATTATCTGAAAAATTAGGGTATAAAGATTTTACTTTTGAAATTGAAAGTTTATCTGGAGCAAGGACAGTGCTAAGGCAAATAAAAGAAGATATACCAATACTACATTTAGATATTGGTGGAAGGATTTCTTTCGCGACATTGATACACGAGAGGATAGTTAAAGCTTCTAATATTATACAAAAAGGATCTTTCGACAACACATCTCAGATTTCAAAAATTTTAGGTGTAGGTATTGATGTAGCAGAAGAAGCAAAAAGAATATTTGGATATATGGGGGACTCTTCATCTCCCCACTTAGCGGAAATAATGGCACTGGCGAGTTATCCACTGTTTGATGATGTAAAACATCTTTTACTTCAGCACGAAAGAAAGTATAATATAAATATAGAAAAAGTGGTTTTGAGCGGGGGAGGAGGTTTACAAAAAGGTTTAAAAAAGTTGCTTTCTGAGTTTTTGGAAAGAGAAGTTATTTTAATCGATTCTTTTTCTGATTTTGTGTTACCTAATAATTTAAAAGAAGCACTAAAAGATGAAGATGGTAAATATGGAATAGCTTCTGGGTTAGCAATGAAAAATCTTTCTAATTAAAATTATGCTTAATGTAAGTCAAAACAATACAAATATACCAATGGGCTCAGCAGGCTCAGGTTTTACTATGTCTAGCGGAATTCATAATGAATTTGCCACACCAGAAGTAGATGATGGTAAATCAACAAAGAGGGACATGATCAGGGTATTTTTAATTTTTGCTTTAATCCTTACGGTATTGTTAGGCATAGCTTCTTATTTTTATACAAGCTATTTAAATTCAAAAGTAGAAGCCGGGAAAACTGCTTTAGCGGATATAGATAGCAATCCTAATGTGGTGGCTTTTGAAAAAAATCTTCCAGGTATGAGAGAGCTTTCAAAAAAGCTAAAGCTTTTAAATAGTGTAAATGACAGCAGAGTATATATTTCAGGAATGCTTTTTCCTCTTCTTGAGTCCGTTGTTGAATCAAGTAGAAATAGCTATGTTTATTTTAGTAATATAGATATAAAAAGTGGTGATAAAAGTACAGTAATGAATGTATCTATTAATGGGATAGCACAAGACTATTTAGCTCTCTCAAGACAAATTACAAATTTTAGATCTGGGCCATTTAGTAGTTTTTTCTCTAATTTTAAGTTTTTATCTTTAACTCTTGACTCTTCTAATGGCCAAGTTAAGTTCTCAGTATCTTTTAATATTGATGTCTCCACTAATTCTTATTTAACTTTTTTAAAGGCAGATAATGGAGGTGGCCCTTCACAAAAAAATTCATCTGGAATGCTTTTTAAAAGTGAGTCTCCAGCAAATATCTTCCCTGAAGTTTCTAGCAGTAGCTCAGCTACTTCTTCTGGAAAGACAGCTAATTAAAATGATAATATAATTATATTTATGCAAAATCAAAGAATAAAAAATAAAATATACATAAATCTATTACTGATATTAGTAATTGGATTTATAATTTATTTTTTGATTTATCCTCAATATTCTGGTAAAGGTACTTTTTATAGTCCACAAAAAAATATTTCCTCTTTATTAAAAAGTAAAACAGATTCTGATAGTGCTATTTTAATAGCCAACACTTATAATACTAAATTAGCAAAAATAAATAATGATTATAATAACGCTTTAGAAAGATTGCCGGTAGATACTTTAAATAAAATTCTACCCTCCGCTCTCGATCCAGTAATTATTATATATGAATTGACTAAGATAGCCGCTCTCCCAGGATCCAATATGCTTTTGACAGATCCAAAATTATCAGATGATGGAGCCGCTGGCAGCTCACAAAATACTAATAAAAAATACAACACTATATCAGTAACTTTTAATGTTAAAGGTACTTATGACAGTATAAAGTTTTTCTTAAAAAATCTAGAAAATTCTGATAGGATTTTTAATGTAACAAAATTAAATTTCTCCTCAGCTCAGGATACCAAAGCTAATAGTATCTTAAGTTATTCTATATCAGTAGAAACTTATTATTTAAAGCAAAAATAAATTTATGGATAACAACAACACAGAAAATAAAACAGGTTTATTTAAATTAATGCTTCCAGTACTTTTGGTATTGTTTGGCGTAATTGGATACTTTGTTTACCAAGGTTTTTTTACTGGCGGCACAGACGCACTCAATTCTTCTACTAATGCATACATGGCCAACACAAGGCTCGGTAAAGATATAGATATTCTTAATAAAGAAAATCTTTCTTTCACTACAAATATAAATGATCAATCTTTAAGATTAAATCATTCCGCATATGAAATCGTTAATCCAAGTCAAGATGTTGGTCGCGCAAATCCATTTCTTCCTTAAAAATAAAAATTATAAAAATTCTATTGTATAATATAATCAATTATGATTTTATTAAATCTTTTAGTGTCTCAAAATATATTATCTAGTTTAGAATCTAAAGCTATTGAAGAAGAAGCAAAGACTTCAGCTGTTCCCATTGATGAAATATTGTCTGAGCATGATGTCCCAGAGGTGGCGATACTCACAGCTCGTAATGCTATATACGGTATACCAGTATTTAATGGAGATAGGGATTTAGCAGACAATGGCTTATACAACTTGATCGACAAAGATAAATCCGAGAGATATCTTGCTGTCCCACTTAGCTCTAGATCTTTATCAGAAGAAAAAGATAAAAAAACAATCTCCTCTGTTGAATCAGACAAAAATGATTTTATAAAAAATAAAGATATAAGCGATGAAGTTTTGATTGGCATAGTTGACCCAGAAAGAAAAAATGTGCTAGACGCAATACAATTCGTTTTAACTTCCGCCGGAGTGTCTTATAAGATTTATCTAATTTCTTTAGGTGAATTTAAAAGAAGATTCGAAGGATATTCTGTAAATGGAGAAAGTGCAATTCCTCAATATACACACAAGAGAGCAGAAGGTGAAGAAATAAAAGATGAATTACAAGATATTACAGATGAAGATGAAAGTATTCCAGAAGCTCTTATGGATTCAATGCCAATGACAAAAATGGTTAATATCGCAATCAAGAGCGCGATAGTCAATCTTGCATCTGACATTCATGTTGAAAATATGGGGGATCATGTAAGAATTCGTTATCGTATAGATGGGATCTTGATAACACAATTTAATATTCCAAACTCTAGAGCTCCAGCCGTCGTTGCTAGAATAAAAATTCTTAGTGGAATGAAGCTTGATGAAAAAAGAAAACCTCAAGACGGAAGATTCTCTGTAAGATATCAAGGCCATAAAATCGACTTTCGTGTTTCTACTTTTCCAACTTATTATGGAGAGAAGGTGGTGATTCGTATTTTGGATAGCTATAGAGGAGTAAAAAAACTCGAAGATATAGGTATGTCTAAAGTTCATCTCGCACAAATTAAAATGGCACTAGAAAAGCCTTATGGTATAGTTCTTATTTCTGGACCAACAGGGTCAGGAAAAACCACAACTCTATATTCCATGCTCAATGAAGTCGATAGAGAAAAAAAGAATGTGGTATCCCTTGAAGATCCAGTGGAGTACAATATTCCAAGTATGAATCAATCTCAAATCTTTCCAGAAATTGGATATACATTCGCCACAGGGCTTCGCTCAATTCTTCGTCAGGACCCAGACGTAATCATGGTCGGAGAAATTCGTGATGCGGAAACTGCCCAACTTGCTATTCAAGCTGCTCTTACTGGCCACTTGGTATTTTCTACAATTCACACCAACAACTCTATTGGTGTCATCACTCGTCTTCTAGACATGGGTGTAGATCCGTTTCTTATTGCTCCAACTTTAATTCTTGCTATGGCTCAAAGACTTGTCAGAAAAATAGATATAAATTGTGGCCACGAAATAGACGAGCCTGGTGTCCGAGCGATTATCAACGAATCATTTAAAACTCTTGATGATAAATATAAAAAAGATATTCCTCTTGATAAAAATCCTTCAAACGCGGTCCCTACATCTTCTAACCCATCTGGTCTTAAAGGAAGAATTCCTGTTGTGGAAATTTTAGAAATAGATCAAGAAATACAAAACTTGATTCTTGCAAAAAAACCAGAAGACGATATATGGCAAGCAGCCAGAAAGAAGGGGATGATAAGTATGAGAGAGGACGCCATCATTAAATCACTCAAAGGAATTGTCCCATTTACAGAAGTTGATAGTTTGTAGTTTTTGTGTATAACTTTTTACTTTTTATTTAAAAATTAGTGATATAATCTAAACATCAGTGCTGTTTTTCTTTATTTATTAAATATAAATCTATGGATTATAAAAGCGAATTAAATGAATTAATTTTAACTCTAGTTAAAGAACAAGGAAGTGATCTTCATCTTATTGTGGGGGCTCCTCCATCTATCCGTATTAATAGTGATCTTATAACTCTTGTTCACAAAGAACCAATGAAATCAGAAGACACAGTAGGCTTTTTAAGATCTATGGTTTCCGAGAGAGTGTTTAATGATTTTATTATCAGACAAGAATTAGATTTTTCTTTTGAACATTTAGGTGAATACAGAATGAGAGGTAATGCTTATTTTGAAAAAGGACTAGTAGGAATAGCATTAAGGCTTGTACCAAAACCAAGAAATTTTGGAGAGCTTAATTTA
>JAUPLJ010000023.1 GCA_030837425.1 Patescibacteria group bacterium | reverse complement strand
GCTATCTCTCATATTCCTGTTGTATCTTTATCAAACACAGATTGCGATATTTCAACTATCGAATATCCTATCATCTGTAATGATTCATCTCGTACAGGAGTTGAAATGATTTTAAATATTATAAAATCAAACTTAGCAAACTAGGGTAAAATAAAAAGCTACTATGTAAAAGTAGTTTTTTATTTTTTAAAATATAGTATAAATTTTAGGTTATAATAAATAATAATAAAAATATGAGTACAGAATTAATTAAAGAATTAAGAGAGGCGACAGGTCTTTCACTTGGTGAAATTAAAAAAGCTTTAGATGAGTCAGGAGGGGACAAAGAAAAAGCAATGGTAATACTTGCAGAAAAAGCAAAAGAAGAAGCAGCTAAAAAAGCTGAAAGAGAATTAGGAGCAGGAGTTGTTGGTTTTTATGTGTATGGTGGAGGTATGGCTGCAGCAATGGTTGAATTGTCATGTGAGACAGATTTTGTCTCTAAGAACGAAGAATTTAAAGCCCTAGCCAATGATATAGCCTTTCAAGTCGTAGCAATGGATCCAACATCCATAAACAATGAAGATGGAGCAGGGGAAGAGACAGCCCTCTTAAAGCAATCATTCATAAAAGATCCATCACAAACTATTGAACAAAAGATCGAAGGAGCAATTCAAAAATTCGGAGAAAACACAAAAGTAAAAAGATTTGTTAGATATTCAATCTAATAAGTATAAATTTTATGCTGGTTAATATATATTTTATTGTAGCATTAGTCTCTTTCATTTTTGCTTTTCTAATTGTAAAAGCTAGAATGAATTTTTTAGTGCGTCACCCAAGTCAATATGATCAATCATACGATGGACATGAAATATTTTTAGATATTTTATTTAGAAAAATAAAATATATTTCTAGAATAATTTTTATTTATGTAAAGCTTTTTTACCAGAAACTTCTTCACTTACGAGTGCAGATCTTAGCTTGGCTGACATCTTTATCTGAGAGATTCTACGAAAAAAGCAGAAATCAATTTGTAAAAGAAGTTGTAAAAGACAAAAAGGGGATTCCGCATTTTTGGTCTCATCTTAAAAAATATAAGAAAGAAATGGATGAAGAACATCAAGAGAGAATAGACGATGATTCTATAAATACTGTTAAGAAATAACCCTTATAAAAAAAGGTTTTTCTTTTGGAAAATAATATTGTGTAACATTTTGTAAAATTTATTTTTTATGATATTATTATTTTACAAATATGGAAGGTGATGCTTAGATAAAAATATTGCCACTTTAGCTCAGTTGGTAGAGCAACGGTTTTGTAAACCGTAGGTCTTCAGTTCGAATCTGAAAAGTGGCTCCAAAATAATAAAACTCCAGAGATATTCTGGAGTTTTATTATTGTTAATTAAATTTATCTATCCGTACTTGTTGAAGATTTGTTTGTACTTGAAGCAGCTTTTGCTTCTGCATCAAGGCGAGCCTTTTCGTATTTAGCTAATTCTGGTAATATTTTTAGAATATCTTCTTCTGATTGAAATCCTGTATAAAGCTTATCATCCATATAAATAGCGGGGAGCTTTTTGTCATCAACTTTAAAGATTTTCTTTAAAGTATCAAGTGCTGATAAATCAAGATTATAATCAAATGAGTATACTCGAAGCTCTGGATACTTTGCGCGAAGCTGGCTTAATACTGCTGATTGCTTTACACAATTTGAACAATTATCTCTAGTTGTATAAAAATAGAATATTGGTATGACAGGCATATTACATTTTTGCTGAATCTTTTGCATTAAAAGATAGTCTTTGATTTCTAATAAACTATAATATTTTTTTAGATCTGTTACCTGATCTTGATTTTTTATATTTTGCTCGCTATAGGTAATTTTTTCTGCAAGATTATTTAATTCATCTGACAAGGTTGAAGCCGACACATCTTTACAAGACATACTACTCAAGAGTTGAAATTGAGTCTCAGAAGAAGAGATGTCTAAAGAGATCTTATTTTGAATATCTTTTATATCATTTAATTTATAATTGTTAATAAAAGAAGAAAGCCATATAGCTGTCAAAAATAAAGTTAAAGTAATAAAGAATACAACTATATATCTTAGGATGTCTTTTTTTTGCATAAGTTTGTTTTTTAAATTTGAAATCATTATAACAGAAGAATTATCTGCTATCAATTTCTTTTGTCCAGCTAGATTCGTAATTTCGTATTGCGTTTATAACTGCTTTTAACAGCCAAAATGGAGCCACAATACTATAAACAATAAAGAACCAGATTATATTTAAATTAAATTTTGCTTTTCCGTGTAGTATTTTATGACCCATAAATAAAGAAAAGAAAACAGAAGAGTAAACTATTATTGAAATAAATAAAATAGCAGAAGTGTTTATAAAGAAAGGGTCAATTTTAAAGCTTGTAGTACTCATATTTAAGCCAACAGCAGAAATGATTAAAGTTTTTTGTTTTACATAGTTATACAAATTGTATCCAGTGAATAAAAATAAAAAAAGTACAGACATCACAGATATAAATCCAGAAGGGAGAGTAATGAACCCAATATTTCCATATTTCTTTTTAAATACCAAATGTTTATAATCTAAAGCGTTTCTAATGAATCCATAAATCCAACGAGTACGTTGCTTGTACAAAGCTTTTACAGTCTTTGGTGTATTTGTATAGACGTAGGCGTCAGGGGCGTGCTCTATTCTCATATGATTTTGTTGCATACGCATAGCAATTTCCTGATCCTCAGTCTGATGAGCATGTCTATATGGACCGATCTTTTCAAAAACTGATTTTCTAAAAATAGAAAAAGGGCCAGGTGTCACATGGATCGCATTTACAAAGGCGAGCATTTTCTTCACATAAATTTGAAGCTCATAATCAGTCTTTTGTGCACGTTGCACTATATTTTCTTCATTACGAGAGACTATTGTAGGAGCAACAGCCATGACTGCAGGATCTGCAAAATAATTCATGATTCTGTTTAATGATTCAGGATCAACTTCAGAATCAGAATCGAGACATCCTAAAAATGGAGTCTGTGTATTTTCAAGTCCAAGATTTTGGGCAGTATATTTCCCACCATTTTCTTTTTTGAATATTTTTATTTGTGGATGATCTTTATACTCTTGCATCACTTCCCAAGTATTATCTTTACTTCCATCATCAACCAGAATTAAAAATAATTTATTTTTTGGATAATTAAGCTTGAGTAGTGACTCTACTGTTTTTTTAACATTTAATCCTTCGTTGTAAGCTGGCACTGTGATCGTCACTCCTTGATAATCTTCTTCATTTTCAAAAAGCTTAATAGGAGATCTGTGAATCTTAATTTCTTTATGTTTTTCTAAAAAAACCACTAAAAAGTATATCTGTACATACAAAGATAAGAAGCTAAAACAGTAGAAAAATAATTCAAGTATAATTTGCATAATTTGAGCTAGGGTCAACCCAAAGGCTTTTATTTTCTATATTCTAACACTTTTTTTGATTTATTAAAAACAGCTCTTTGTGATATAATTTTTTACAAAAAGTAATATGAAAGGCTCTCACGCTCATCCAATCACGATTTTAACTGAAAAGATTTCTAAGATTTTTACAGAAATGGGTTTTGATATTGCAGATGGTCCAGAGCTTGAGAGAGAGTGGTTCAATTTTGATGCACTCAATGTCCCTAAAGATCACTCTTCTCGCGACATGCAAGACACATTCTTTTTGAAATTAGAAGAAGATGAAAAATTTGGTAAAGCTGTTCTACGCACTCACACTTCAAGTGTACAGATCAGATACATGCAAAATTTTGTGAAAGAGGTGGAAGAAGGAAAGAAAAATTTCCCACTTGCGATTTGTGTACCTGGAAAAGTTTTTCGTAATGAAGCCACAGATGCGACCCATGAAGCACAATTTCACCAAGTCGAAGGACTACTAGTTGGAGAAAATATTTCTCTCGCAAATCTTAAAGCGGTGCTAGAAAAATTCTTTTCAGACTTTTTTGAAAAAGAAATTGACGTAGTTTTCAGATCATCATTTTTCCCATTTGTAGAGCCAGGACTTGAGGTAGCTATGAAATGCTTTAAATGTGACGGAGCTGGATGCAATATTTGTAAAAAGACAGGATATATAGAAATAATGGGGGCAGGAATGGTCCATCCAAAGGTTTTGGAGAATTGTGGGATAGATAGTAGAAAATATTCTGGATTTGCTTTTGGTGGGGGAATAGATAGATTAGCAATGCTAAAGTACGGACTCGACGACATTCGTCTTCTTTATAACGGAGATCTCCGAGTAGTTAATCAATTTTAAAAGATATGTATTACGACTTAAATAAAGATGTTTTTAGAAAAAGATTAATTTTAGAAGCTTCTTATAAAATGAAAATAAAAAATAAAGGAGAAGAAAAATTAATTAATGATTTTCTTTTAGATTTGGCAAAGAGTTTAAAAATGAAAACTATTAATGGTCCATTTATTTCTTCTGCAACTGGAAATGCAAAACCAATTCACGAAGGATATGAAGGACAGGTTGTCTGGGCAGAATCGGGAGCAGATATTTATGTGTGGACTAAATATAATTTTTTAACAGTTGATATTTACAGTTGTAAAGATTTTAATACAGAAAAGACAATTAATTTTATTAAAAAATATTTTGACATAAAAGATTTTACTTATAAAGAGACTCCTGATGAGCTTTATAGAAAATTTGAAAATAAAATAGAATTAAAATCTACAAAAGTTAAAGGCTCAGGAATTTTCGCAAAAGAAGAAATAAAGAAAGGGGAGATATTGTCATATGTAGATGGGCAAATTTATTTTTCAAAAAAAGAATCACAAATTAATTCTTTAGTTAAAGATCATGCTATACCTTTTTCAAAATATTTTTACAGAAATTCTTTTAATTCACTTTCTGTAAAATTTAATCATAGTTGTGATCCAAATTGTTATATAAAGGATTTATTTTTTGTGACAGCAATGAGAGATATTAAAAAAGGTGAAGAACTCACAATGTCTTATAGTTTATTCTGTAATTCTGATTGGCAAAATCCAGAAGGAAAATGTTTTTGTAAAAGTAAAAAATGTTATGGAAAAATAGTTCCTTGGAGAGATTTAACAAAAGAAGATAAAGAAAAATATATTCCTTTTACTGCAGATTGGATTTTGTTTGAAGAGATGAAAAAGAATGGTTATTTGGATAATTTAAAAAATAGTTTAAAATAAATTTATGAAATATTTACACAGTTGGATACAAGAATATATTGAGGAGTCAGTTCCAAAAGGGGAAGACTTTGTTAAAGTTATTTCAACTAACGCTTTTGAAGTAGAAGAATATTTTGAAATTGAAAATAAATTAGCAAAAAATGAATCTGAGAAAAAAGATTATATTTATGATTTAAATGTTCTTCCAAATAGAGCACATGATGCATTATCACACTACTACATGGCGAAAGAAGTTGCAGCACTTTTTGGTTTTAAAATGAAAGAAAATGAAAATCATTTTTCTTTCGGAACCCCGCTTCGCGAAACTCAAGAAAAGTCATTTTCATTTTCTGTGAATAAAACAGATTCTGATTTTATAAAAATCGCAGATCCAAAAGCTTGCACAAGATTCATGGGATGCAAGGTAAACAATATCTTAGTGAAAGATTCACCAGACTTTATAAAATACAGACTCGAAGCAATTGGGCAAAAAAGTATAAATAATATTGTAGACATTACAAACTATATTCAATTTTCATATAATAAGCCAATGCATGCGTACGATGCTGATTTAATCTCAGAATACCTTGAAGCAAGATTTGCGAATGTTGGAGAAACAATGACAACTCTAGATAATAAAGAATTAAATCTTGATGAGAAGACTTTAGTAATTGCTGACGCTAAAAATGTACTAGGCCTGGCGGGAATAAAAGGGGGAAAATATTCTGGAATTTCTTCTGAGACAAAAAATGTAATCGTAGAGAGTGCGAATTTTAATCCTGTATTGATCCGCAAGACTTCACAAAAATATAATTTAAAAACTGATGCAAGTAAAAGATTTGAAAATGAAATCGCTGATGAGCTGACAGAAATCGGAATGATAGAAACTTTGCGTTTAATAAAAGAATATGCGAGTGATGGAAGTACTGAAATAATCGTCGGAGAAATAGTAGATAATTTTCCAAAAAAATATCATGTACCTTTTAGATTTGGAGTAAGTAATGCCGAAATAAGTAAATTAATTGGTGTAGATATTTATACTTCAAAAGTAGAGGAAATATTTAATAGATTTGGATTTGAATATGAAAAAGTAATCCCTAAAGAAATTATAGAAAAATTAGCTGAAGAAGTAGAAGGTAAACCATATCATCTTGGAGCGAGTGTCCGATATGATGCACCAAATCTTTTTGATTGTTCATCATTAATCTCTTGGCTTTATAAAGAATCAGGAATACAAATACCAAGAATTTCTGTAGATCAATTTGTATTTACAAAAAGAATAGAAGATAAAGATTTAAGATTTGGTGATCTTATATTTGTAAACAATGACGTAGACAAGGTTTGGCATCATTCTCAAGAATATATGAGAGGGGTAGAAGTATCACATGGCATTAATCATGTTGGAATGTATTTAGGAAACGGAAAAGTACTTCATGCTACGACTATGTTTGGAAAAGTTGTTATTGAAGATTTGAAAACAGCGGAAAGATTCAAAGATATTGTAGGCTACGGAAGAGTCCTTGAAAATCTTGAAGAAGAGAGATTTGTAGTGACAATACCAGAAGAAAGACTTGATCTAAGAATCAAAGAAGATTTGATAGAAGAGGTCGCGAGAGTGTTTGGCCTTAATAATATTAAAAGTGAAATCCCAAATCTAAATAAAAAAGGGCATCTTTCAAAGAGGGGATATTTTGCAAATAAAGTAAAAGAGATTTTATTTAAAAATGGATTTAGTGAAGTTATGACTTATTCACTTCGAAATAAAGGGGATATTGAAATATTAAAATCTGTAGCACAAGATAAAAATTATTTAAGAAATAATCTCTCAAATGGTATTGAAGAAGCAGTACAAAAAAATATTTTTAATATGCCACTTCTAAATCTAAATGAAATAAAAATATTTGAATTTGGAAATTGTTTTGCTGTCAGCGAAGAGGGAAAAGAAAAAGAGTGGCTAAGTCTCGCTATTGCTATTGATGACGGAAAGAAAAATAAAAATTACACAGAAATAAAAAATAATATTTTAGAAGAGATTAAAAATGCTTTAGAAGTAAAAGAAATAGAAATTATAGAATCAAAAAATCTAGCACAAAAAGAAAATAGATTTGAAATTAATTTTGACGAGCTTATTAAAGATTTAGAAGAAGGGGAAGGGTTTATTGATTTAGGAGAGATGGAAAATAAAGAGGCTAAATATAAATCATTTCCACTCACGCCTTTTATTGTTCGCGATATTGCATTTTGGACTGGAGACGATGCGAATGAAGAAGATCTAAGAAAAATTATAGAAGAAAATATTTCTAAGTTATGTATCAGTGTGATTCTATTTGATAAATTTGAAAAAGAGATAGACGGAGTAATGAAAAAATCTTTTGGATTTAGATTAATCTATCAAGATAAAGAAAGGACTTTGACAGATGAAGAAGTAAATCAAGAAGCTGATAAAGTTTATGGTGCATTAAAAGCAAAAGGGTTTGAAATTAGATAATTATAAATAAAAAAAGAAGCCGGAGCTTCTTATTTTTTTAAAGAATTAAAAACATTTGGCCGAGAAGAATTTGCTGGGTTTTCTTTTTTACATATCTTGCAATGCTCTATTCCGTAATATCTATGCTTAGTCCCTCTGACATTAAAATCATCACAATTTTCTAATTTGCAAAGATTTACATTAATATCCTCTCTTTCCATATAAAGAAGAGTCATTGCATCTGGCCAGTTAGTTCTTTTTTTTAAAGGGATCAGTTTGATCTCTTTTTTTATTCTACTTTCAGGCATTTTTAAAGAATTTAAAGGTTATTAATTTAATGGGTTACTAATACATATTTTATCTCATAAATTACTATTTGTCAAACAAATTTTGATGGAAATTTATCTCAAAAAATGTTATAATTAATACATAAATAAGCTTTATTGATGAGCATTTTTTATCTAATTATCAACTAAATATTTTATGGCAAAAGAAACAAAAAAAGAGAGCTATGGTGCGGATTCAATTCAAGTCCTAGAAGGCCTTGAGCCGGTTCGTAAGCGCCCTGGGATGTATATTGGATCAACTGGCCCCGAGGGACTTCATCACTTGATATGGGAAATTTTTGACAACTCTCGTGATGAGGCC
>JAUPLJ010000022.1 GCA_030837425.1 Patescibacteria group bacterium | reverse complement strand
TTCTTTGGTTTTGGACCATTGTGTGGGACTGGGGTCTGATCTTCTATTGAAGTTATTTCAAGTCCATATGCTGCAAATGATCTGATAGCCGCCTCTCTTCCAGAGCCAACACCTTTAACAATAATCTTTACACTTTTTACACCTGCTAGAGATGCTTTTTCACCAAGAACTTCTGCAATCTTTCCAGCTGCAAAAGGAGTACCTTTTTTAGCGCCTTTAAAACCTAAAGATCCTGATGTTGACCATGTCATAACATTACCTTTTACATCGGTCAAAGTAAGCTTTGTGTTGTTGTATGTTGATTCAACATAGAGAATACCTTCAGATACTTTCTTTTTTAGTCCTTTAGCTAATGATCTTGCTTTAAGAGCATTATCTATTCCTGATCCCATTTGTTTTACTACGCGTTTCTTTCCCATAATTTTATTTTTATGTTTTTTCTGTTTTTCTTCTACCTGAACCCATGGTTCTTCTAGCATTTCCTCTCACAGTACGATTATTAGTCTTTGTTCTTTGTCCTCTTACTGGAAGATGTTTTAAATGACGGGTACCTCTGTAGCACTTAATATCTTTTAATCTTTTAATATTAAGTTGAGTGTCTCTTCTTAGATCTCCTTCTATTTTAAAGACTTCGATTTCTTTTTTTATCTCTTTTTCTTCATCAGCTGTTAATTCTTCAGCTCTTTTGCCTAAATCTATATCGAGTTTATTAAGAATCTCTTTTGCTTTTGGTCTGCCAATACCATAAACCGCTGTCAAAGCGACTTCTAATCTTTTCTTTTCTGGAATTGTTATACCGGCGATACGCATAAATAAATGTATTATATTAAATTATCCTTGTGCTTGCTTATGTTTTGGATTAGTGCAAATAACGCGAAGAACTCCATCTCGCTTTATCATTTTACAATTACCGCAAATTTTTTTTAATGATGATTTTACTTTCATGAAAAATTAGAGCACAAAATAAATAACTAACTTATAGTTTGTAGTACGAGTATACTATAAATTTACAAAGAATGCAAATCTATAAGAGTAGATCTACATTCTCCTCACTATCCTGCCTTTTCCTCCATAAGGATCTATTTCTACAAGGACTTTATCCCCTACTAAAATCTTTATTTTAAAGACTTTTATTTTACCTCTAAGGAAACAGATTAAATCTTTTCCATCTGCGAATTTAACTCTAAAAAGAGCTGCTGGTAATGCTTCTATAACCCTACCTTCTTTGACTTCTAAATCTTCGTTATTAGAAACTTCGAAATCTTCTCGCTTCTTTTTATTCTTATTATTACTTTTTTTACTTTTACTTTTATTCTTATTATTATTGAAATTTGAACTCATACAGTGAATATAGCATTATTTTAGATTTTCATCTATCTTTATTTTATTTACACTCTTTGGAAAAGATTTAAGCCAAAAAGGACTAATTTTGTAATTTGATTCAATTATGGATGAATTATAATCTTTTAAAACTTCTCCGAAGATGGAAGACTTTTGTCCAGATAAAGAATTTATTATATTGTTTTTATTGTAATCCCATATAATCCTAACTTTCCCTGTAATTAAAACCTTTAAAATATTTGAATTGATTAAGTCCATATCAGGGTCTAGTGTAAATGTAAGATTACTTATATCATCAATCCTAACCATCTCATCTGAATTAAAATTATCTTTTAATACTTGCTGAGCTATCATCTTTGCTAATATTTCTTTTTTAATAGAAATAAGCATTGAGTTGGCTGTCAATATATAAGAATTTTCACCACTAGTCATGAGTGAGCTCTGGTTATCGGAATAATTTATTATAAGATTATCGTAAAGACTAAAATATCCATCATGAGCAATCTTTCTTGCTGCACTATCTGAAATATCATTTAAAGATGGCTTCAAATCTCTGTTCGCTATAGTAATATCATCATTAGAAACGACAGAAACAGTGCCAGAAATACCACCTGTCATAGCTGATGTAGATTTTCCATAAAATAGATTGTATTTTTGAATACCTTTAAACCCTGGGATCTTAAAGTCTGTCGCTCCAATATTATAATCAGCTCCGTAAGAATCTGCTGAGACTTTTGCATCTATAGACCCGGGAGTGCTTCCTTTCTTTCCAGGAACGACAACGCTGTCTATTATTCTAAATACTTTCCCGTCTGCTGTTTGGAATCTTGTATTCTTTATTAAAGTCTGTGGCGCTTCTGAAGAATTGTTGTATATGGTTATTATTCCTGTGGCTTTTTGATTTATTTGTTTTGGGGCAGATTTTAAAACTGTTTTTGATAAAGTAGAAGAAGAATTATCGATCAATATGTCGTCTTTAAATAGAAGGAAAGTGTCTGATACTTCTAAATCTTTATATTTAGGGGTTATTGTAATAGTAGCTGAATTAAATACAAAGCTCCATAAAAGCCCTATTCCTATTATTAAAATGATGGCAGAATAAAATAGTATATCTTTCAATTTCTTTTTATTACTTCTTTTTCTTCTAAAATCTTTTATATCGCCTTCGTCAAACTCTCTTCTTTGACTATCAAAAAAGGCTTGCCTTTTTAAAACATCAAGCTCGTCTTTTTTTCCTCTGCCATTATGTTTTTTAAAATCAAAATGATCTGCTGCTTTCATTATAGGTTTTCCGCTTCTGTCGTATTCTATTTCTTTTTTATAATCATTTTTTTCAAACATTTCTGCTTCCTTAACAAGCTCTCTGGCTTTGGAGTTTATATGTTTTTCATTTTTGACACTAGAGACCACATGGGCACTAGATTTTGAATTTTGATATCGCTTTCGTATATCCCTCATATGATTTAGATTTATTTTTACCTTTTTCTTCTAAATTTAAATGCGAATTAAGACCATCGTTTCTACTATTTATATTCGCAAAATTTACTTTTTTTATTATAACATGTACTCCTTTGCCATGTTTTGCATTTTCAATATAAAACTGTGAATAAGTATTTTTATTTTTTAAAACTTTTTCAAATACGCTCCCATATTTTTCTGTTTCAAGATAAATAAATGTTGGGACTCTATCAAGTAAAGAAATGTTGTGAAGTGCATACATAATCCCACTCACCCAATCACTTAGAATAATTTCACTTACAAGATTATTTTCTATCTTTGAAATACCAGTATCAAATTTATGAGAATAGCAAAGTACATTATCATTCCAATAATTTACTATGGTGTGATCATTAAAAACTTTTATATCTAAAAATTTCTCAAGATAGTTTTGATTCATGTATATATTTTATCATGAATTATTTCAATACTCCTTTAAATCTACGTACTCCACCAGATACAGCTTCTTCTTTTATAATAGAAAAAGTTTTTCCTTTTAGATAATCATTACTATTCTCTACATGTGGGCCTCCACAAAGCTCTCGAGAATATATTTCTCCACCACTCCCTTTCATTGTATAAACTTTTACTATTTCTGGATACTTTTCCCAAAATGCTCCTGTCACTCCATCTGCTTTTGCAATACTCTTTGGAATCTCATCAATTGAAACATCAAATCCATTTTTTATTGCATCATTTACATAATCTTCTATTTTTCTTTTTTCGTCATCTTCTATCTTTCTTGTAAATGTAAAATCGAAACGAAGTCTTTCTGGAGTAATATTACTTCCTTTTTGAGTCACCCCTTCACCTAAAACTTTTTTCATACCTTCAAGCATCAAGTGGCAGGTCGTGTGGAGAGCGGTGGTCGCTTCTCCTTGATCAGCTAAGCCTCCTTTAAACATCCCTTCGCTTGATGTCCTACTTTTTTCTGCATGCTCAATCTTTAATTTATTAAAGCCTTCTAAATCTACTTTTATTTTCGCATCATTTGCGAGCTCTGTTGTAAGCTCGATTGGGAATCCAAAGCTTTGAAGCAAATTAAAAGCCGCTTCTCCATTTATATCTTTGTGAGAAATTTTTTCAAATTCTTTCATTCCAGAATTTAAAGTTTTTCTAAATTTAATTTCTTCTTTATCTAATTCATCTAAAATCTTTTCCCTATGTTTTGAAAGATTATCTCCCAGATATTCTTCTGCCTCTTTATAATTAGTTATAAAAGTCTCTGCGACACTCTTTGTAAAATTTTCATGAATATTTAATTTGTGTCCAGCGACTATAGCGCGGCGCAAAAGCCTTCTCACAAAATACATCTGATCTTTGTTTCCTGGCACTACTCCATCACCAATTAGAAATGTCGCAGCATGAATATGGTCAAAAATTATTCTAAAATTAATTTTATTTTCTTCATTCTCATTATAATTTTTACTAGATATGTTTTCTAAAATATTTTTTGCATCTGTAAATACATCTAAATTAAAAATATCATTGTCATCAACTGTCGCTGCTGCCATTCTTGTTAATCCTCCACCAAAATCTACGTTCTTTTGCTCTAATTCAACTAATTTATCTCCTGTTTTTTTGTATTGAATAAAAACACTATTTCCAATTTCTATAAATCTTCCACAATCACAATTTGGATGGCAGGCTTCATTTTTAAATTTACTATTTGCGTGGATTTGCTTTTCTCCTTTTGGATCAAAATCAAAAAACATTTCAGAATCTGGTCCACCAGGCTCTCCTTCAGGCATTTTTTCTGGTATTCCAGATCTACTCCACCAATTTTTACTTTCATCATAAAATTTGACATGGCTTTCGTCTATTCCATTTTCTAACCAAAAGTTTTTTGATTCATCATCTTTTGGTAAACCAAGATTTTCATTTCCTGTGTAGCAAGAAAAATATAATCTATCTTTTGAAAGTCCAAGTCCGACATTTTTATCAGTCAAAAATTCATACATAAAAGCTATCTGATCCTTTTTGAAATAATCTCCAAAGCTCCAATTGCCAAGCATTTCAAAAAAAGTTGTATGTCTATTGTCTCCGATTTCTTCAATATCTTGAGAGCGAAAGCATTTTTGCGTGTCAGCTATACGAGTGCCCATTGGGTGCTTTTCACCTAAAATATAATTAATCATTGGCTGCATTCCAGCAGCAGTAAAAAGGGTTGTAGGATCATTTTCAGGGACTAAAGATGAAGATTGTAGGACAACGTGGCCCTTACTCTTCATAAATTCTAAATATTTTCTCCGCACTTCATTTATAGTCATAATGATTTTTAAATTAGTATTTTTTAATTAAATTAAAAATTGTATATTACAATATAATATACATAATAAGAGGAATCAATCAAAAATAAAAGTAAAGAAATAATTGATACTTTTAATAAAGTTTTATTTTTGTTTTTTATTGATTTTATCAAACCTATTAAACCAAGAATTCCTGTAACTAAAATAACTAACCAAAAAATAGGAAGAATGGCTAAAAAGATCAAACCTTCCAATCCATGGCTTGAATTATTAGCCACAAAGAAAAAAATTGTTAAAAACCCACAAATAAATAAAAAAAGAAACTCTAAACCTATGATTACTTTGTTGTTTGGTTTTTCATTTTGCTGACTATTAAAATTATCTTGTTGTATATCCATATATTTATAATATATCATTTAAAATAAAAAAGAAAAAACCACTCTTTATTTTTAGAGTGGTTTTTGTGAGAAATGATTTTCAAGGAATTAGATCTTATCTTATTAGCTTTAAAATTTTTGAATAGAAAAAGGAATAAAAAAATCTTTTGGGATCTCAAAATAAGCTTTTAAATAATCAAGATTAAAAATAGCTTTTAATTCATCTTGAGAAACTTTTCCATAATTTCTAGGTTTATTATTTTTAATAGATAATAACACTTCAGTTAGTAGTACTTTTTTACTTTTGTTTTGTTTACTTTGTAAACCTCTGCACACTAAAGGAAGAATGTTGGAAAGCTTAACTGAAATAATTTGCTCTTTGATACAAAAATTAAAGAAGTCCTCAAAAGAAACTGACGAAATGTTTATTTTTTCTACAACCTCTTTATCACTAATTGGTTCTACCTCACAAATAAAAAATTTATTTGTAGTATTACATTTAATAATAGAGTATCCAGCTTCTTTTGCTATTAAAGATAATGATTCCTTAACTCTCTCTACATCCAAAGATTTAATTATTTTTAATAATTTGAAATTTTTTTTTGCTAATTTCTTTTCTAAACCTATTTTTTTAAATAATTCAGAAAAATCAATTTCTAAAACTGTTTTTAATCTCATTTTTTATTTTTTTGGTGAATGAATATATATTAATCTAAAAATAGAATAACACTATAATATTTATTTGTCAATATAAAAACAAGCCCTTTTACGAGCTTGTTTTTATAAATAATTCTACTTTTTATTACTTCACTGAAATTATTTCTGATTCCGGGAATCTAAATTTTGTTTTTTTAGAATGCTCATCATTTTCATCTCTATATCCAACTGCTAAAAATGCTACAGGCATAAATTCATCCCCTAAGCCTAAAATTTCTTTTACTTTAGCTCCGTCAAACCCTTCCATGGGGCAAGAATCGATTTGAAGTTCTGCTGCTGCTGCTAATGCAAATCCAAGAGCGATATAAGCTTGCTTTGCTGACCAGTTTGACATATCTTGTGGATCCATTCTTAGTACAGTACTTCTGACCATGTCTTCATACCCTCTCAATGCATTTTTTCTAACTTCTTCATTTCCGCCACTCATTACTTCAAACATCTTCTCGATTCTTGCTTCTCCGTCATTTCTGCTTACAAAAACAAATACTCTATCGCTGTCTGTAATTTGAGGTTGTTTCCAGGAAGCTTCTTTTATTTTAATTCTAGTTTCTGCATCAACTACTTCGACAACTGAAAACATCTGTACTCCAAGGCTTGTTGGAGCCATACGTATAGCGTCGCGAATCTTTTGCAAAGCGTCATCGCTGACTTTTTTTGTGCTATCAAATTTCTTTGTGGCGTATCTCCAATTTAAATTTTCTAAAAATGACATATTTTAATTTTTTTATTTTATCTCTAATAAACTTGTTGTATATAATATAGCAGATTTATAACGAATTAACCAATTGTATTTATAAAAATAGCAAGCTTTCTCCATTTACTTTTAAATTCTTCTAAATTGATTTCCAGATTTTCTCCCTCACTCTTTGAAAGCTTTTCACTGTCATTATAAATAAAATATTTTTCTCCATCTCTTTCAGAAATATTGTGAAGAAGGATAGAATGTGGTTTATCTATCTGATCAAAATTTTTTGGGACAGATGCTATCACTACTCCAAAATTATTATCTCTATTGTTTTTTAGAAAATCAAAAATCTTATTTACTCCATATTCATTTACACTTTCTACATATTCTGTATCATGACCAAAAGGAGAGCTTTTAAATTCTTCTGTGTATGATGCTAAGCCATGGTTATGAGCCAGTATTGCAATACTTTTATGATCCCAAAATCCTTCTTTAAAGCCATTTATAGAAATCCCTTCTTCTAAAACTTGATCTACGGATAAATTAAAATCTTTTTTTAACATTTTAAAACCCATCCATAAAGATGAAATAGAGCAGCCTTTGTTTCTCCATTCTTCGTTTGTGATATCTAAATATTGGGAACAAAAAAAACTTTCTTTCATATTATTTCTTATTTTTAATTTTTTGAATCTTCTTTTCTTCTTTATGATAAACATTACAAATCTTAGAAATATTTTTAATATTATTTTCAACTAAAGAAAGTGAATCGTAAAGATTTTTAAGTTCATTTGCTAATTTTATTCTTTTTCTTTTTCTATCACCAACTTCTTCTTTCTTAGTTTGCTTTTTCATTCCCTTAATTATTGGAATGATTAGATCATACCTTAAAGAAATAATATCTACACCAAGACTTTCATCAGGCTCTAGTTTTTTTATTTTTGTAGGATGAATTTTATCTAAAATTATTTCTCTCATTAATTTATGTCTCCTTCGCAAACCTCAACGGGCTTTGCCACGCCGAAGGTTCGCTTCGGCGAACCGAAGGCGGGCCCACGAGGATTCGAACCTCGGTCAACGGTTTTGGAGACCGCTATTCTACCACTGAACTATAGGCCCATAGTAAATGCATTTTAACATAAAAATATAAATAAAAAAACGACTCCAGAAAATCTGAAGCCGCTAGCCTACCTGTCTAATATGGAAATATATCATATTTTAAGAACACCCCTTTTTACTTACTTAAAAATGCAAATATTCACATTTAATAGCTTAATTATACACAAATACAATCAAAAATCAAATAACTATATTTTTACACTATTTATATACAATTTCTACTTTTTTAACCATGTCTTCAAAAAGAAATTCTTTTATTATTTTATTTCTGGCTTCAATTCCAAAACTTTTTCTTAAATCAGAATCCAAAACTAATTTTTCTAATGCTAATTCAAAAGCATTTATATCTTTAGGCTTTATTAAAAATCCATTTTTATAATTTTCTACCACTTCATTTACCCCGCCTGTATCACTTGCAACGATTGGTAAAGAATTTATCCCTGCTTCAAGAAGCACATATGGAAGGCCCTCTTTTATTGAAGGGAGAAAATAGATATCAGACTCTTTTAATTTTTCTGAATGATTTTCATTATTTATTTTTAATTCTACAAAATTTTCAAGATCTAAATCTTTAATTAATTTTCTTATATTCCATT